>OMRS01000077.1 GCA_900313545.1 uncultured Eubacteriales bacterium
GACCTATGAACAGGAACTGGGCGCGGAGGAAACCGCCTTTTTACGGGAATTCAGCCTCCCCTCAAGCGGGTGGAGCTTTAAAATCCGATCGCTTCCCCTGATTTACGGCACTTTGCGAAAGACGGGCTTTCTTCTGTATGGATAAAACGCTGGAGGAAATGAAGGTGCGCAAGACCCATGTCCTGCTGATTTATGAGGAGATGCTTCCCTCCATCCGCCTTTGCGGGCATCTTCAGATGGAGGAGCTCTCGCGAAGGGGGCGCATCGAATACCGGGACCGCCAGCAATGGCAGGTGACCTCTTCCGACCTGAGCTGGTCCGACGTGATTGTCCTGGGAAGGACGGCCAGCTGGTTCCTGCTCAGAATCACGGAACTCGCCAAAAAGCGGGGAAAACGGCTGGCGTATATCCTGGATGATGACCTTCTGCATGTGCCGGAGGGAATGAACAGCAGCAGATATTACAGGTCCTCCGTGATCCGCGGGCATATCGCAACGCAGATCGAGCGCTGCGATGTCATTTTGTCTCCCAATCCCAGGCTGCTCGGGAAGGTGATGCAGCCCCATCAGACGGGAGTCCTCATGGAGGAGCCGGCGGTTATTCTCCGGGACCGAGCTGCGCGTCGCCGGAAGGACGGCGCGGTGGTCATCGGCTTTGCAGGAGGGCTGGACCGCGTCGGGGATCTGGAAACCATGCTGGGAAACACGCTGCTCCGGGTCAAACAGCGATTTGGCGACAGGGTTCGGTTTGAATTCTTCGGCGCGGTTCCTTCCTTCGCGGGGAAACTGGATGCGGTTTCCCTTCCTCACTGCGATTCCTATGAGGAATACCGTCGCAGACTGAACATGAGGGAATGGGACATTGGCCTTGCACCCATGCCGGAAACGGATTTTCATGCGTGCAAACACTACAACAAGTTCTGCGAGTATGCCGCCAGCGGAATTGCCGGTCTGTTTTCTGAGGTGTATCCGTATACGAGAATCCCCCGGGACCAGGGCTTTTTTGCAAAAAACACGGAGGAGGACTGGGAAAGGCAGCTTGTCTGGATGATCGATCATCCGGAAGATGTGCACAGGATGGGGGAAACCGTCCTTGAAACAGCCGGAAGCACCCTTTCGGTCAGCACGGCTGCGGACCAGATGGAAAGAAACTGGCCTGAGCTGCTGACCTGCCGGTCACCGGAGTACCCATGGCCTTCAACAGAAGCTCTCAGATTGCAGGGAAGGCTGGTGAAGCTGATTGAAACGCTTCGGATCTATCATGTCCATATTCCTGAAATCCTTTTGAGAAAAGGCAGAGCCCGGATTGCCCGGAGACTATCCGGGAAGAGGGAATCCCCGGAAGCATCAAGACAATAAAAAACCTGTGGGACTGATTCTCAATCCCACAGGTTTTTTGGTCGAGGTGACAGGATTTGAACCTGCGACCTTTTGGTCCCGAACCAAACGCGCTACCAAACTGCGCTACACCTCGAGTGGAGCCAAAGAAGGGACTCGAACCCTTGACCTGCGGTTTACGAAACCGCTGCTCTACCGACTGAGCCACTTTGGCAAACACATGATGTCGTTTCCCGACAGCAATGAATAATAGCATGGGAGATGCGGAAAGTCAACATGAAATTTGATTTCTGAAATATATGTAATAATACGGCCTGCGATTTGTACATTCTTTGGACCTTCAAAGGTGGCAAACCGGAATCCTGCAGGATATAATAGGGGGGAAGAAGCCCAGATACATGATTCCTGACGGGAAGATGACAAAACGGAGCGCCGCTGACAGATGGAACATACGGAATACACCATGTTGACAGATCAATTTGCCGGACACCTGTTTGTCCCGAGGAACAGGTACAGGGATATCGGTATTGTGGTCCTGACAGGAGGAGAGAGGGAGTGGCTTTCTCCCAGGTCCGTGGCGGAGCGGTTCGCGGAATGCGGGCTGGTCAGTCTGTCGGTTTCCCTTTACGGCGCCAGAGACCAGCAGAGGTGGATCAGCGAAATCCCGCTTGAGATGGTGGAAAGAGCGGTGGAGGTTCTCATCCGGAAGGGCTGTGAGCAGATCGGGGTTTACGGGTATTCCATCGGGGCCATCATTGCCGTGCTGGCGGCCCAGAGGATTCCCCGGATTACCCGGCTGGTTCTGGTGTCCCCGCTTCATGTCAATCTCGGAGGATTGACGGACAAGTGGAAAAAAGCCACAGGAAAATCGCTGGCCACCTGGCGGGGAAAGGAAATCCCGTATCTCGAGCTTGACTGCGGGCGGGGGAGCCTCAAACGCTACGTCTATGATCAGGAAGCGGGCAGAAGGGTGATGCGCTGCTGGCAGGCGTGCCGGGACGCCTATAAGGACTCCCAACTGGAAGAGGCGGGGATGCTTCGTCTGGACCAGACCTGCGCCAGGATTCTGCTGGTGTACAGCATGACGGATGAGCAGTGGGACGCGGATTATGCGGCGCACAGGCTTGTGAAGACGCTTTTGGATCACGATTTTGACCGGGAATTCAAAAACCTGTGTTTTCCGGAGGCCAGCCATCTGCTGGGGGTGATGCCCAGCAGGGAGAGGAACAGAAAGCTGTTCAGATGGATGCCACTGCTGCACGGCCGCGAATTCCGGAATCTCCGGCGGGACCCGCAGGGATGCTTTATGGACATGGAGCAGTCAGAACAGGTGATCATCCAGTGGCTGCAGAACCGATAAAGGAGGAGAACATGCAAAGCATCAGAAGCGTATATAAAATCGGACAGGGACCGTCCAGTTCCCACACTGTGGGCCCGTACCGCGCGGCGGCCATGATGCGGGAGAGGTTCCCCCAGGCGGACCGGTGGCAGGTCACCCTGTATGGTTCCCTGGCATTTACCGGCGAAGGGCACGGAACCGGCAAGGCCATCCTGAGGGCCCTGCCGCAGGCGGCAATCCGCTTTGACAGGGAGAAGACGGACCTGCCGCATCCCAACACGCTGCGATTTGAGGCCTGGCAGGGCGAGACGCAGCTTTGTTCGCAGCTGTGCTGCAGCATCGGCGGCGGCGCCGTCCGCTTTGAAGGACTGCCTTCCCCGGATGAGGGCGAGGAGCCCTATCCGGAAAAAAACCTGGGGGAAATCCTGCAGGTGTGCAAACGGGACAACATCTCCGTCACGGAGCTGATCAAAGAACGGGAAGGGGACAGTCTGACGCCCATCCTTGGAAAGGTCTGGACGGCCATGCAGGCCACCATCCACAGGGGGCTGGAAGCGGAAGGGGAACTTCCGGGCGGGCTCCATGTCCAGCGCAAGGCCAGGATTCTCCTGGAAAAACGGTGCTACAATGAGAGCGCGGACGTGACCATGAACCGGAAAATCGCCGCATACGCCTTTGCGGTGAGCGAAGAAAACGCCAGCGAGCAGATCGTGGTCACGGCGCCCACCTGCGGCAGCTGCGGCGTGATCCCGGCGATCATGTACTATATGCAGCATGACCGGGGATTCCCTGAAAACGAGATTCTGGATGCCCTGGCGGTGGCGGGACTGGTCGGGAACGTGATTCGCACGAACGCCAGCATTTCCGGTGCGGAATGCGGATGCCAGGCGGAGATCGGCAGCGCGTGCTCCATGGCTGCGGCAGGGCTGGCGGCACTGATGGGGCTCAACGTGGATCAGATCGAGTATGCGGCGGAGATTGCCATGGAGCACCACCTTGGGCTGACCTGCGATCCGGTAAAGGGCCTGGTGCAGATTCCCTGCATCGAGCGCAACGCCGTGGCGGCCATGAGGGCCATTTCTGCGGTGAACCTCTCCCGTTTCCTTTATGAGACCCGGAAAATCTCCTTTGACGAGGTGCTGGAAACCATGTACAGAACGGGACGGGACATGAATGAAAAATACAGGGAAACTGCCCATGGCGGACTGGCCTCGATGTACGCAAGGCACATGCAGTTTTCCCATGAATGAGTCATGGATGAGGAGGAGCACAGGATGAAAATCACCCCGGAAAGAACCCCGCGGCCGGAAAGGGAGCAGATCCTGGTTGTGGAGCCGGATGAACAGCGGCGGTCGTTTTTTGACAGCAAGCTGAAGGATTCCTTCGAGGTACTGTTTGCACGGACGGGAAGCCACGCCCTGATGCTGACCATGCAGAACCGACGGCGCCTTGCGCTGATTCTCCTTGACCTGAACCTGCCGGATATGACGGGCCTTCAGTTTGTGAAGGAGAAAGCCCGGACCCCTCAGATGGTGCACATTCCGGTGCTGGCCATTGCGGACACGCCTGAGGAGGGAATGACAGTGCTGGAGGCCGGCGCGGCGGATGTGGTGGAGGGGAGTGCCCTGCATGGGGGACTGCTTCTTCACAGAATCTCGCAGTGCCTTGAACTGTGCGAGCAGCACCGAAGGATCAGAAGCACGGAGCGGGATACACTGACCGGGCTGTATCACAGGGATGTGTTCATCTACCTTGCAGCGCACAGAAAGCGTCTGCAGCCGGACGTGCCCATGGACGCCGTCTGCGTACGGATCGAGCATGACGAGATTCTCGTGGAGCAGTACGGGCGGGAGACTGCGGAGAGCATCCTGAGGCGCATGGCAGACGTTCTGGAGGAATTCTGCGCGGTCGCAGGAGGAATCTGCTGCCGCAGCGCCGCTGCGGACTTTTTCCTGTATCTGCCCCACCAGCAGGAATACCGGCACTGGATGACCAGAATGCAGGAGGTCATCAGCGGCATCGAATGCCGGCGCGTGCGTCTGAGGGTGGGGGTGTATGCCCAGGTGGATTCGTCCATGGATGTGGAACGGTGCATGGAAAGGGCACAGGTCGCCTGCAGGAGCGCCAAGGCGCGCCCGGGAGAGGCGTGTTTTTATGATGCCGGACTCAGGGACAGGGAAGGCTTTGAACGGCAGATGCTCTCGGAATTCAGGAAAGGCATGGAGGAAGGCCAGTTCCAGGTGTATTATCAGCCGAAGTTTGATATTCAGACCGAAATCCCGGTCATTGCGGCGGCTGAGGCGCTGGTTCGCTGGCAGCATCCCACGCTTGGACTGGTTTCCCCCGAGGTGTTTGTTCCCGCCTTTGAAAGGAACGGCCTGATCCAGGAGCTGGATGCGTATGTCTGGCGGGAAACCGCGGAGCAGATCCGGAAATGGGAGAAGAAATTTGATTTTTCCGTTCAGGTCTCCGTCAACGTGTCCCGGGTCGACCTGTATGACCCCCAGCTTCCGGACCGGCTGGAGAGCGTGATTTCCGGGTTTCATGTGACCCCCTCACAGCTGATGCTGGAGATCACCGAGGAGGCGTACCTGGAGGACAACGAGCAGATCGCCGAAGCGGTGGAACGGCTCCACAGGCGCGGCTTCCAGATTGAGATCGATGATTTCGGCGCGGGGGTGGCCTCGCTGAAAATGCTCTCCCGTCTCCCCGTGGATGCCATCAAACTGGATACCCACTTTTTCAGGCATGCCGCCATTGAGGAGCATGAGGCGAGAATGCTCAGGGCCATCATCGACATCGCGGACGACCTGTCCATCCGGGTGGTGGCCGAAGGCGTGGAAACCCGGGAGCAGCTGGATATGCTGGACCAGCTGGGGTGCAGCATGGTCCAGGGATTCTATTTCTCCAAGCCGGTGCCCCCGGGCGAATATGAGCGGATCCTCTCCAGGCAGAAAAAAATGGAGGAGAAGGAAGACAATTCATTGGAGGACATCCGCACGGAGGAGGCGGTCAACGCCTTCGGGACCATCGCCCTGGCGCTCTCCAGCGGCTTTGAAATGATCTATTATGTGGACACCGTGGACGGGCATTATGTGGAATTCGGCTCCAAGGGGCGGATGGAGGACCTGCAGATGACCCGCAGCGGTCCGGACTTCTTTGAAGATCTGCACGGCGTCCTCTCGGAGATGATTGTTCCGGAGGAGCGGGAGCGGGTGATTGCGGCGCTGGAGCGGGAATCCCTCCTGGCCCATCTGACGGGAGGTCAGCGCTTTGCCATGACCTACCTGCGCAGTGTGGAAGGGAAGAGTGTCCCGTATACCCTCAAGGCGGTCAGGGCCCGGATTCATGACAGCCATCACCTGGTCATCGGCGTCATGCCCATGGAGGTCTGAAACCGGAAGACGGGGATGAAATGGCACTTTTTCATGCGGCGTTTGCAGGATGACCGCATTGGCGCGTGCAAAACATCCCAAAATTGCAACTTGAGATGGGGATAAATGCATTGACAACCAAAACCTGACTGCCTATAATGAAGCGGCAACTCAACCATGATAGAGGAGCGGACACAGGTGTACCTGTCTGTGACGGGCATTGCGGACAGGGAAGGGGTGGACCGCCGAGGACGCACACCAGCCCGGGGTGTGTGATCCGGCCTGGCAGAGCACATTCTTCCAGGCTGTCGCCCAAAGGCGGAGAGCTGTCATGCCCCCATGAAACAAATGGAGTCATGACCTGTCATGATTCCATTTTTTGTTGCAGAAAGGATGTTGTCCGGTATGAAGAAATCCCCATGGTTCTCTCTTGTCCTGATTGCCGTGATGCTGTGCCTGTGCCTCTCGCCGGTGCTGGCGGAAGAGGCGGCACAGGCGGCCCCCGCGGCGGAGGCTGCAGAGGTGGTGGAGGCGGCGGCTGAGGCCACGGAAACGGCCGGGGCGCCCTCCAGTCCGTTCTACATGACCCCCTGGTCCCTGCTCCCGGCGCTGATTGCCATCTGTCTGGCGCTGATCACCAAGGAGGTGTATTCCTCCCTGTTCATCGGAATTGTTTCCGGCGGACTGCTGTATTCCTCCTTCAATTTTGAGGGGACCATTCTGCATGTGTTCAATGACGGCATCGTGGCGGCAGTGAGCGATGCCTACAATGTGGGCATTCTCGTGTTCCTGGTGATCCTGGGAACCCTGGTTGCCATGATGAACAAGGCGGGCGGCTCCGCGGCCTTTGGCCGCTGGGCCTCTGAACATATCAAGAGCCGTGCGGGAGCCCAGCTGGCCACCGTGGCCCTGGGCGTGCTGATCTTCATCGATGACTACTTCAACTGCCTGACGGTGGGTTCGGTGATGCGGCCCGTGACCGACAAGTACAAGGTCAGCCGCGCCAAGCTCGCCTACGTGATTGACGCCACGGCGGCGCCGGTGTGCATCATCGCTCCGGTGTCCTCCTGGGCGGCTGCAGTGGCCAGCTATGTCTCGGATGGGAACGGCCTGAACCTGTTCATCCGTGCCATCCCGTTCAACTTCTATGCGATTTTGACCATCGTGATGATGATCTTCCTGGCGCTGACCCAGTTTGACTACGGTCCCATGCTGGTCCATGAGCGCAATGCCATTGAAAAGGGCGACCTTTTCTCCGGGAAAAAGAATTCAGAGGTGGCTGTTGAAGAAAACAGCAAGGGAAAGGTCATCGATCTGGTGTTCCCCATCGTGGTCCTGATCATTTGCTGCGTGATCGGCATGATCTACTCCGGCGGCTTCTTCAGCGGCGAAAACTTCATCGACGCCTTCTCCAACTCGGACGCTTCCGTGGGCCTGATGCTGGGCTCCTCCGTGGCGCTGGTGCTGGTCGTGGTCTTCTATCTCCTTCGCAGGGTGCTTGATTTCAAGACGCTGATGGAGTGCCTCCCGGAAGGATTCAAGGCCATGGTTCCCGCCATCCTGATTTTGACCTTCGCCTGGAGCCTGAAGCTCATGACCGACTCCCTGGGCGCCAAGGAGTTTGTGGCGAACCTGGTGCAGAACCAGGCTGCCGGATTCCAGTCCATGCTGCCGGCCATCATCTTCCTGATCGGATGCTTCCTGTCCTTTGCCACCGGAACCTCCTGGGGCACCTTTGGCATCCTGATCCCCATCACCCTCAGCGTGTTCCCGCTGACGGACCCGCTGGGCGTGGTCTGCGTTTCCGCCTGCATGGCCGGCGCGGTCTGCGGCGACCACTGCTCGCCCATCAGCGATACCACCATCATGGCCAGTGCGGGCGCGCAGTGTGACCATGTCAGCCATGTGTCGACTCAGCTGCCCTACGCGCTCACCGTTGCCGCGGTCAGCTGCGTGGCCTATGCGATTTCCGGCTTTGTTCCCAATGCCCTGATCGTGCTCCCCCTGGCCATCGTTTTGATGATCGCAACGCTCCTTGTCGTGCGGAAGGTGATCAAGTAACCTGACAAAACTCCTCCCCTGGATCCTTGCCGGATTCAGGGGATTTTTGCGCGCAAAGGGATGCGCTCAAAACCTGTTGCAATCCGTCAGGGCAAATTGCTATAATGCTTTGAATTCCTTTGAAAGGACGATATACAGCACATGAGCGAGAAACCTACCTATTATATTACCACGCCGATCTATTATCCCAGTGATAATCTGCATATCGGACACAGCTACTGCTCCACGGCCGCGGACACCATGGCCCGTTTCAAGAAGATGACGGGATATGATGTCTATTTCCTCACGGGCACCGATGAGCACGGCCAGAAAATCGAGCGCAAGGCCAGGGAGGCCGGAGTGACGCCCCAGGCCTATGTGGACCACATTGTATCCGGCATCAAGGACCTCTGGAAGCTGATGGATGTGGAGTACAGCGATTTCATCCGCACCACCGAGCCGCGGCATGTGGTGACCGTGCAGAAAATCTTCAAAAAGCTCCATGACCAGGGGGATATCTACAAGAGCGAGTATGAAGGGTGGTACTGTACCCCCTGCGAGTCCTTCTGGACCGAACTGCAGCTGAAGGACGGCTGCTGTCCGGACTGCGGGCGCCCGGTGGAGAAGACTAGGGAGGAAAGCTATTTCTTCAGGCTGTCCAAATACCAGGACTGGCTGATCGAATATATCAAGGACCATCCGGATTTCATCCAGCCCTCCAGCAGGACCAGCGAGATGCTCAACAATTTCCTGCTGCCCGGACTGCAGGACCTGTGCGTGTCCCGGACCAGCCTGAAATGGGGGATCCCGGTGGA
>OMRS01000279.1 GCA_900313545.1 uncultured Eubacteriales bacterium
ATCTCCGGCCCCACGTTGAAGGAATAACCCATGCTGGCCGCCCGGGAAAGAACGCTCTTCAGAACGCCGCGGGGGTCGCCGGCAAAGGGAGAACCGTCCGGATTGTGGACATCGCAGATCAGGCGGGCGACTTTCCCGTGCTGAGGACGCCAGGGGAGAACGGTAAAGGTGTCCAGGTCGGGCCACAGGTACTGGTCGCTCTCATTGATGCGCACAAATCCCTCAATGGAGCTGCCGTCGATCATGATCTGGTTGTTGACGGCCTTCTCGATCTGACTTGCGGTGATCGCCACGTTTTTCAGCTGCCCGAAGATATCGGTGAACTGCATGCGGATAAACTCCACATCCCCTTCACGTACCATGCGAATGACTTCTTCCTTTGTCAACTTGCTCATATAGACGCCTCCTTCACGAAAAAAAGGCAAGATGGGCCATGTGACATGACCCCCTTGCCTTGTCTGCGGGAATTCTACTCCAGAAGCGGCATCCTGTCAACAGGAAAATGAAAGATGTTTTACGGAAACTTGCAAAGAGATTGATTTTACGTTGTAAAATCAACAAAAGTGATAGGATGAAGATACGAAAAATGCATTTTTGACAAATGCGGGGTTGACAGGCCAGGAGGGCGGTGGTAAGATACGCCCAGTTTCAAATCACAAAGCGTTGCGGAAGCAGAGTACCCTGACCAGGCGGCATCCCAGAGAGCGGGCGGTGATGGGAGTCCCGTATGCGCCTTCAGGTGAAGAACCCTTCCAAGTCCAAACCCAACACTTCGGTCAGTAGGGGCGGCGTGTCGGCGGCACGTTACCATCGCCAGGGCTTGATGGAGCCCGACAAGAGAAGCAAATCAGGTGGCACCACGGATCGGCGGCATTCGTCCTGAAATCAAGAACGAATGCCGCACAATCACGGAGGTGCCATTATGTGTTCCATTTACGGCGTAACCAGCAAATCGGTCCCCATGCAGATCATGCAGGAGGGCTTTGAACGGACCCAGTCAAGGGGACCGGACATGAGCCGCTTTGTGGAAATCCCGGGAGGGTACCTGGGTTTCCACCGCCTGGCCATCATGGGCCTGGACGAGCGGGGAATGCAGCCCTTCCGCCTGGATGAGGATTACGTGGTCTGCAACGGGGAGCTCTACGGCTTTCGCCCCCTGAGGGACCGCCTGCTCAGCCGGTATGAACTGCAGAGCCATTCGGACTGTGAAATCCTGCTGCCCCTGTATCGGGAGTACGGGGTGGAAATGTTCAAGACCCTGGACGCGGAATTTGCCCTGATCCTCTGGGACGGCAGACAGCAGAAATGGATTGCCGCCCGGGACCCCATCGGGATCCGGCCCCTGTACTACGGAAGGCTTGAGGACGGCGGATGGGCCTTTGCCAGTGAACCCAAGAACCTGATGGGCATGTGTGAAACCGTCCTGCCCTTTCCGCCCGGACACTACTGGATCGACGGGGAATTTGTCCGTTATGCCGATCCGGCCCATGTGGACCAGTTCACCATGAAAACCGAAGAGCAGGTCTGCGCCAAGCTGCGCCGCCTTCTGATGGACGGCGTGACCAAGCGGCTCGACGCGGATGCGCCCATAGGATTTCTGCTCTCCGGCGGCCTGGATTCCTCTCTGGTGTGTGCCATTGCGCAAAAGCAGCTGTGCACCCCGATCCGGACCTTTGCCATCGGGATGGATGTGGACGCCATCGACCTCAAGTATGCCCGGATGGTGGCGGACTACATCGGCAGCAGACATACGGAGGTCATCATTTCCCAGAAGGATGTTCTTGCTGCCCTGCCGAAGGTGGTGGAGCTGCTGGCCACCTGGGACATCACGACCATCCGCGCCTCCGTCGGCATGTACCTTGTATGCAAATGGATCCATGAAAACACGGATATCCGGGTGCTGCTGACCGGGGAAATCTCTGATGAACTGTTCGGGTACAAGTACACGGACTTTGCACCGGATGCCGCGGCTTTCCAGGAGGAGGCGGAAAAACGCATCCGCGAGCTGCATGTGTACGACGTGCTGCGGGCGGACCGGTGCATTTCGGTCAACAGCCTGGAAGCCAGAGTTCCCTTTGGTGACCTGAAGTTTGTCCGCTATGCCATGAGCATAGATCCGGAGCTTAAGATGAACACGCACCAGATGGGCAAGTACCTGATTCGCAAGGCTTTCGAGGAGGACCGGATTCTGCCTGATGAGATCCTCTGGCGGCAGAAAGCGGCTTTTTCCGATGCCGTGGGGCATTCCATGGTCAATGACCTCAAGGAACTGGCGGAAACAACCTATACCGATGAACAGTTCCGGGAGCGGGCCCGGGCATATTCCTACCGCCCGCCCTTTACCAAGGAGAGCCTGATGTACCGGGAACTGTTTGAAAGCTTCTATCCCGGGCAGGCGGGAATGATCCCGGATTACTGGATGCCCAACAGAACCTGGCCGGGCTGCAACGTGGATGATCCTTCCGCGCGTGTACTGAGCAACTACGGAGACAGCGGGAAATAACCTGAAATCATAATTAACAAGGCCCTTCGCGGGGAGTGCGGCTTCCCGCGAAGGGCCTTTCCGTGAAAGATGCGGATTTCCATGCTCGCAGCAGCTTCCCTGATTCCCGGGGAGTCCCGTCCTGCGAATCTGTGCAGGGGGACACCGGTCTGCAGATTGGCAACCTGTCATTTCGGCGCGCATGGGATTTCCTGCCGTGGACGTGTCCGCGCAGCCCCGGATTTTCACTGCAAAGGGAAAACATGGAAGATGCCCTATATGGACGGCCGCAGGAAGGCGCAACGATGAAAGCGGAAAACCATTCTGGAGAGATCCGCCTGTGAGATCGCCGCGGTGGGGCGTTTCAGGGCATGCTGCTGCCAGGGCTGATACAGCGTGTACCTGTGTAGGATGCCGGCCGGCAGATCCGCTGAGGATCCTGCAGCCTGTTTCCGCTTTCCTGAAGAATCAGGGTATTTCCCGCTCTGGCCGGTCGGGAGCATGCTTTGCGCTGCCTGACACTCCCGCCTGACATACTCCAATCGGAGGTGCGCATCAAAAGTTCTCCCTGAAGACAGAAAAAGAACCGGGCAGGAACGGGTGGCCCGGTTCTTTTTTGAGGGTC
>OMRS01000417.1 GCA_900313545.1 uncultured Eubacteriales bacterium
GAGATCACGGAAAACAAATCCGGTCAGACAGGCCAGCATGTCCGGCGGGTCTCGGAGTACTCCAGGATTCTCGCGCAGGAGATGGGCCTGGGCCCCGAGGCGGCGGAGCGGCTGCGCCTGGCCTCCACCATGCACGATATCGGGAAGCTCATGATCCCCTCCGAGATCCTTGAAAAGCCCGGGCGCCTGACCGATGAGGAATATGCCACCATGAAGCAGCATACCACCTACGGAGGAGCCCTGCTGGAGCATGTGGAGGGAGATGTGATCGGGACGGCACGCACCGTGGCCATGGAGCACCATGAGCGCCCGGACGGACGGGGCTATCCTCTGGGGCTCCGGGAGATCAGCCTCGAGGGGCGGATCGTGGCGGTGGCGGATGTTTATGACGCCCTGACCAGCCGCCGCAGCTACAAGGAGGCATGGGACGAGCAGCGGGCATATGACGAGATCCTCAGGGGCAGCGGGTCCCAGTTCGATGCGGACGTCGTGGAAGCCTTCAAACGGGGGTATGACAGGATCCGGGAGATTACCCGGAGATACAGGGATGCATGAAACATGCCAGGCCGGAAAGCAGCCGGGAAAAGGATGCCCCTTTGTCCGGCAGGTCCAAAGAGACGGGTGTCAGATTGCACGACAAATGATTCCAAATCCGGCCCCAAATTGCAAATTAAATGATTCTCCCGGGAAAGCAGAAGCCGGGCCACAAACTCCAAATGGACTTGTGGCCCGGCTTTTGGCATAATCAATCTTCATGCCGGCCTGATTGCCGGTCCCACCACGTATGAAAGCTCCCTATACCCCACCCAACATGAGAGGAACAGGAGAAGCACTCATCTGATAACACAGATCGCAGGAAATGAAAACATCTTGCATGTTTACTCCAACGCATACTCTATTCAGGCGATTATCGACAACTGACTTCTATACCATGGAGGGACTGAAACCCGGGGAAGTGCCGGAATATGTGCTGCACAAGCTGAAGCTGGCAGGGGCACGGGAGAATATGATGGACGAAGAGGCGCTTAACTGCCTGTACGATTATTCCTCAAAGGGAAATACCAGGTTTGTGAACAAGCTTGTTCACGATTGTCATCGACCGGATGCGGCCTTCTTCATTGTCAGCGGAATGCGCCCTGCAGCCCTGACCGGCAGCATCGCATGCGGCGGGCCGGCGGACGCGGTGACCGGGGCCCTTGCGCCGGATCTGCAGGGAACCGGTCGATCCGCAACCGGCTTCAGGCTGTATCCTCCGGACCGGCTGAATGCCCGGAGCCGCACAAAACAGAGATTGACCTTGTCTCATAAACGGGAAGCGTCTATAATATCGCGCAAACGGAAGAGAAAGCCTCCCGTGCATCATGGAACGGGAGCGAAGAAGGAGAGTTTTGAAACCATGAAAAGGACACTGATTGCGTTTTGCGTGTTTCTTGTGCTGATGGTGCTGGTTTCCACCGTGGATGTGGCCCCCATCGGGCCCTGCCAGACCAGGGTCGGGTTTTCGACGGTGAACGGGGCCGTCGCGGGAGCCATCAAATACAATGGGGTCTTCTATCTCGTCAGCCAGCTGCTGGGATACTGCTGTTATGTGATCGCGGCGGGGTTTGCCGCCATGGCCGTATTTCAGGGGTTCCGGCGGAAGGCCGTGATGAAAATCGACAGGGACCTGCTGGTGACGCTTGCGCTGTATATGGGATTTCTGGTCTGCTACCTTTTCTTTGAAATCGTGGTCATCAACCGTCGCCCTGTCCTGTTCCCGGAACAGGATTTTCCGGAGCCGTCCTTTCCGTCCACCCATTCCATGCTGTTTATGACGGTGTTCGGAAGCACGGCGCTTCTGGTTAAACAGTATCTGAAGGATCCGCGGATGATCCGCGTTTTTCCCATTGTCTGCTGGACGCTGGCGGCACTTGGCGTGGTCGTGCGGCTTTTGTCGGGGGTACACTGGATGACGGATATCCTGGGTGGTGTGGCGATGGGAATCACGCTGCTGGAGGCATTTGTCATGGTCCGGGGACGCAGGGACAATATCTAAACGGAAAAAGGCGGATGCTGCCGTGCATCTGCCTGAAAAAAGCTGCGCCGCAGACAGAGAGCTCTGTCTGCGGCGCAGTTTTTTTCGGGTCAAAGTTTGC
>OMRS01000160.1 GCA_900313545.1 uncultured Eubacteriales bacterium
AACTCGTCTTCCTTGAGGCGGCAGATATCATCCACGGACCGGAAACCGCTGCGAAGCACCCTGGACACCCGAAGGATCATCTCTTCCGCCGCCTTGGGCCCTGCAGCGCTTTTCACCTCGTCATATTCATTCACGTTGACAATCAGCACCGCGATGTGCTCCTTGTCGGAATCCTTGAGCAGGATCTCGAAGGCGGTATGGTTGTACATTCCCGTCAGGGCGTCATGCAGCGCGTCATAGGTATACCTGGCTGCCGGTTTCGGGGCTGAAAAGGTCTTGTGAATTTCCGCGTTCGTCACACGGGCTTCCTTCACATACACCTCGAATTCATCGGCAGGCAGCGGGCGGGAAAAATAGTAGCCCTGGACCACATCGCAGCCCATGGATTTGAGGGCCAGCAGCTGCTCCGCGGTTTCCACACCCTCCGCCACCGTGGGAACCTCCAGGGAATCCACCAGCTGGATCACCACCTCCAGAAGACGGGTATCCTTGCGGTCCCTGAACGCGGAACGGATGAATTCCATATCCAGCTTCAGCGCATCGATGGGCAGGGAGGAAATCATGTTCAGAGAGGAGTACCCGGAGCCGAAGTCGTCCATTTCTATCCGGAACCCCTCCTCCCGGAGCTTTTTGACGATCCCGATCATCTGCGCGGAATCCTCCGTGTAGGCCGATTCGGTGATCTCCAGCAACAGTTCCCGAGGTTCCAGCCCGTTGCTGTCCACCACGCGCTTCATCCTGTCCACAAAATTCGTTTCGTACATATCCACCCGGGACACGTTGACGGAAACGGGAATGGTCAGTCCCAGGCGGTCCTTCCAGTCCCTGACCTGTGCCGCAGCCGTCTGCCAGACATAGTGGTCCAGTTCCGGAATCAGGCCGCTGTGTTCAAAAAGAGGAATGAAGACACCGGGACTGACCATGCCCAGATGGGGGTGCTTCCACCTCACCAGGGCTTCGGCGCTGCACAGCAACGGTTCCTCTCCCTGGATATTGAACTTCGGCTGATAGTACACCTGGAACTGCCGCTCGGAAATCGCCTTTGCAAAGTCCTCCAGGAGCTGCTCCTGGAACAGCTCGGATTCATGAAGGGAGTCATCGTAGATGGCCAGCGCCCTTGTGTAGCTGTTCTTCACCGTATCCGCGGCATGCTTGGCCCGGTCAAAACGCCGCTCCAGATCGATGCTCTTGTCCACCTCGGAATAGACCCCCATCCGGACGCGGACCCGGTTTTCATTTCTGCCGTTGATATTGATGAGGACAGACGCGCCGCTGAGCATCTCCGCATAGTCCGTGCGATGGGGGCAGTAGACCAGGAAGGTATCCGCTTCCCTTCTGCAGACAATGCCCCCGCTGTCCTTCACCATGTCCTGAAGCCGTTTGGCGATCTGCATGAGCACATGGTCCCCGCAGGTCTTGCCGTAGCGCTCATTGATCATGCGGAAGTGATTGATGTCCAGCACAATGGCGTCCATGGGTTCATCCTTGTAATACACATCGTTCTGGGCCGCATAGCGGAAGAAGAACTCCTTGTTGTACAGTCCTGTCAGCGGGTCCCGCTCCGTGGAGCGGATGATGTCCCGTTTCTCGGAGAGTTCAATGGTCCGGTGGACCCGCGACGTCACCACCCGCGGCTGGGGATACGGCATGGGGATAAAATCCTGGGCACCTTCACCCAGACTGTCCACCTGCGCGTCCGTGTCCCCCGTCAGCACGATGACCGGGATGCCGGAGTACTCCGGATTCTCCCGGATGATCCGCAGGATCTCCATCCCGTTCATGTCCGGCAGCTTCAGATCAAGCAGCACGAGACTGAGGTCCGCGCTGTGCTCATCCAGGACGGCGAGCGCCTTCTCTCCCCTGTTTGCCGTCAGGATCTCATATTCCTCCTGCAGGATGTGGACAAGCGTGTCCCGACTGTCAGCATCGTATTCAACCAGAAGGATGCGTCGTTTCCGGTCATGAGACTGAATCGACGGATGTTGTTGCATGGTAGTGTTCCTTTCTGCCAGAAGATTTTCCCTGTGACCGGGACGATGGCCCCGGGCACGGAGATGACAGGTCTGTCCCTTCCAGGCTGTCAGGCAGGCCTGCTGCGCATCACTGTTTCCGTTGTCAGGAAACGGGGCCCCCGCAGAGAGATGTCCCTGCGGGGGCCGCATGCGCCGCCCGGAGCGGCGGCCGTTTTACTTCTTCTGTCCGTAATAGGCATTGGGGCCATGCTTGCGCAGGTAATGCTTGTCAAGCACGTGCTGGGGAGCCGGGCCGGCTTCGGGATTGATGCTGATGGTGTACAGCGCCATTTTGGCCACTTCCTCCAGGACCACCGCATGGTACACCGCCTGGGCGGCATCCCTGCCCCAGGTGAAGGGGCCATGGTTGCGGCAGATGATTCCGGGGACCGCCCTGGCTTCCAGATTGCGCTCCCTGAAGGTCTCCACGATCACCTTGCCGGTATTGCCCTCGTAATCCTCGTCCACCTCTTCGCGGGTCAGGGACCGGGCGCAGGGCACGGAGCCGTAGAAATAGTCCGCCTGGGTAGTACCAAAGCACGGAATGTCCCGGCCGGCCTGAGCCCAGCCCACCGCATGGGGGCTGTGGGTGTGCACCACGCCGCCCACATCCGGGAAGGCCCGGTAGATTTCCAGATGGGTCCGCAGATCCGAGGAGGGATTCAGTTTTCCTTCCACGATCTCGTTGTCCAGGCTGACCACCACAAGCATTTCAGGGGTCAGCTCGTCATATTCCACGCCGGAGGGCTTGATGACCACAAGGCCCTTCTCCCGGTCAATGCCGGAGACGTTTCCCCAGGTATAGGTCACCAGGTTCCTCCTGGGCAGTTCCATATTGGCTTCATAAACCTGCTTCTTCAGGGTTTCAAGCATGATTGCCACCTCACTTCAGCTTCCACACAAGATCGGACACCAGCAGCTCCTGCTCCAGCTTCTCCACCGTGGTCTCACTGGAAATATGGACAAACTCGATGTCCATCATCCGGGCGAAATCCCTCATCTGCTCCGCATCCACATCGTAGCTGAGCACGGAATGGTGGGCGCCGCCGGCCAGAATCCAGCACTCCACGCCGGTGGCGAGATCCGGCATGGCCCGCCACATGACCCTGGCCACCGGCAGGTTGGGCATGGGCATGATGGGCTTGACGCACTCGATATCCTGGCAGATCATGCGCATGCGTCCGCCCATGTCCACCAGGGTGATGACCACGGCGGAACCCGCATGGCCCTCAAACACCAGACGCGCGGGATCCTCCCGGTCGCCAATGCCCAGGGGATGCACCTCAATGCGGGGCCTGCCCTCCGCCACGGTGGGACAGACCTCCAGCATATGGGCGCCCAGGCTGTACTCCTGGCCGGGCACCAGATGGTAGGTATAGTCTTCCATGAACGCCGTTCCGCCCTTCTGACCCTCGGTCATGGCCTTGACAATCGCCGTCATGGCCGCCACCTTCCAGTCGCCCTCGGCGCCGAAGCCGTAGCCCTGGGCCATCAGGTGCTGGCTGGCAAGTCCCGGCAGCTGGCGCATGCCGTACAGGTCCTGGAAGGTGTTGGAGAAGGCCCGGCAGCCCTCGCGGTCCAGCATCTTCCGGATGGCGATCTCTTCCCTGGCCTGATAGCGCACGGACTCCAGGTTCTCCGTGGCCAGCTCATAGCTGTCCAGGTATTCCTTCATCAGGGCGTCGATTTCCTCTTCGGTGACCGCGTTCATCGTATCCACCAGCTTGCCCACCGGCCAGGTGTTGACCTCCCAGCCCAGCTTCATCTGCGCCTCGACCTTGTCGCCTTCGGTGACCGCGACCTCGCGCATGTTGTCGCCAAAGCGCATGACCTTCAGGTCTTTGGAGAAGGCCACGCCCGCCGCCGCGCGCATCCACTTGCCCAGGCGCTGCTGGACCTGCTCATCCTGCCAGTAGCCGGCAATGATCTTGCGGGGCTTGCGCAGCCTCGCGCCGATGAACCCGTGCTCCCGGTCGCCATGGGCGGCCTGGTTGAGGTTCATGAAGTCCATGTCGATCTCCTCGTTGGGGATCTCACGGTTGTACTGGGTGGCAAAATGGCAGTAAGGCTTCTGCAGGTTCTCCAGTCCCGTGATCCACATCTTGCTGGGGCTGAAGGTATGGCACCAGGTGATGACGCCGGCGCACTTTTTGTCATAGTTGGCCTCCCGGACCACATCCGTAATCTCCCGGCTGGTCTTTGCGGTGACCTTGTACACGAGGGGACAGGGCAGATTGCCGGAGGCATTCAGGCGATCGGTCATCTCCTGAGCGCGCGCGGCCACGGTCTCCAGGACCTCCGGGCCATACAGGAACTGGCTTCCCACGACAAACCAGAATTCAAGATCTTTCAGCATGTTGTTCTCCTTCCTCACTTCATGGCAAGGGATGCCTTCTGCGCAGGCAGGGCCTCTACAAATCGGGCGGTAAAGGCGTCAAATCCCGCGGCATCCTTTTCATCGGGCATTTCCGTCAAACACTTGGATCCGGCAAAGACGCGGCCGGACAGGAAGTCCTCCAGGGTTTCGCCCGGCTTCTTCATAACCCTGAAGGCAGCCAGCAGGGCCATGCCCCAGGGTCCGCCCTCGCCGGCGGTCTCCATGACGGACACCGGCGCCTTGATAGCCCCGGCCAGCAGCTTCTGGGCCGTACCGGGCGTCTTAAAGTAGCCGCCGTGTCCGGTCATGCTGTCGATTTTCACCTGCTCGCCGGCGAGGATGTCCATGCCGATCTTGAGCGTCACCACGGCGCCGTAGACCAGCGAACGGGCAAAGTTTTCAAAGCTCAGCGACGCATCCGGCGTACGCAGGACCATGGGCCGGCCCTCCTCCATGCCGGTAATGGGTTCGCCGGAGAGGTAGTTCACATTCATCACGCCGCCGCAGTCCGCTTCGCCCTTCATGGCTGACTGGAACAGCGCCGTGTAGATTTCGCCCCTTGACACCGGCTTGCCCGCCGCAGCGGCAAATCCCTGGAGCATGTTGACCCACGCGTTGATGTCGCTGGTGCAGTTGTTGCAGTGCACCATGGCCACGGGATGGCCCGAGGGCGTGGTCACCATGTCGATTTCCGGATACACCCTGGAGAGGGCCTTTTCAAGCACCACCATCGAGAAAACGGACGTGCCGGCGGAAATGTTGCCTGTGCGCTGCGCCACGCTGTTGGTGGCCACCATGCCGGTTCCCGCATCTCCCTCCGGAGGACAGACCGGGGTCCCGCTGGCCAGTTCGCCCGTGGGATCCAGCAGCCGGGCGCCTTCGGTGGTCAGGCAGCCGGCATCCTCGCCCGCCAGCAGCAGCCGGGGCAGGATCTCCCCGATGGTCCAGGTGATGCCCTTCTCCTTCAGATGGGCATTGTACTTCTGGATCATGACGGCGTCGTACTCATTGAGGGTGCTGTCCACCGGGAACATGCCGCTGGCGTCCCCCACGCCGATCACCTTTTTGCCCGTGAGCTTCCAGTGCACATAGCCGGCCAGCGTCGTGATAAAGGCCACTTTGGAAATGTGCTCCGCGCCGTCGAGGACCGACTGCTCCAGGTGGGCAATGCTCCAGCGCAGGGGGATGTTGAAGTTGAACATCTCGGTCAGTTCCGCTGCGGCTTCTCCGGTGATGGTGTTGCGCCAGGTCCTGAAGGGCGCAAGCAGGTTCCCGTCATGGTCAAAGGCCAGATATCCGTGCATCATGGCGGAAATGCCGATGGACGAAATGCTTCTGAGGCTTGTGCCGTATTTTTTGGCCACATCCTCCTTCAGATCCCGGTAGGCATCCTGAATGCCCTCCCAGACATCCTCCATGTGATAGGTCCAGATGCCCTCCTCCAGACGGTTCTCCCATTCATGGTTTCCCTGGGCAATGGGGGCAAATGTATCATCGATCAGAACAGCCTTGATTCTCGTGCTGCCCAGTTCAATTCCCAGACAGACCTTTCCACCGGTGATCTTCTCGGCGACAGTGGACATGTTCTCTTCCTCCCTTATCTCCCGGTTCCCGGGTTCATTGCATGCAGTTTCTCATGCCAGATAAGGTTATTATACTGTCCCCTGCATTCCCCGAAAAGGGAAGCTTTTTTCTGTGAATGTGCAAAATCATTTGTTATACCGCAGCGCTTCCCCTCTCCGCGGACCGGTTCCCGCCCTCATCCGGCCGGCAGTCCCGCACCCGGGGAATTCTTTTTTTCCGTCCGGGAGCCTTTCCGCAGGGAGGAAGGCGTTCCCGTTTCCAGGATGTCATCTCTTCAGAAGCGAGGGCCCGCCTGCCATCCCTTCAGGATGACCGCCCGACAACAAAACAGGCCCCCTTTTCCATTTTCATCGTGACATGTCCCGGGATTCGGGACATAATGTCATCGGCGTTTCTGACGGACTTCCCGCAGGGCCGGCAAATCACCGGGACCGGGAGGTTCTCCGCCCTTCAAGTGTTTCCCCGGGTGTGTGCCCGGTCCTGCAGGCCCGGCGTCTCGGCCTGTCCCCGTCCGGGGCGCCGCGCCCTTCCCCCTTTTCAGGAAGGAAACACTCTTCCCGGGGCAGCCCCCGACACATCCGTATCCCCTTATTCGCATATGACAAGGAGGTCTCATCTTGATCTATTCTGAACATCTCACTCCCGGCGGTGAGCGCCCCCGGCTGCTGCTTCACTGCTGCTGTGCGCCCTGCTCCTCCGCCACCCTGGAGCGTCTTTTGTCCCTGTTCCGCGTTGACATTTACTTTTACAATCCCAACATCGAGCCCTACGAGGAGTTTGTCCGCCGCGCGGATGAAGAGTCCCGCTTTGTCTCCCTCTTCTGCCCTTCCGAGGAGGTTTCGGTGATCCGGGCCCCCTATGAGCATGAAGCCTTTGAGGAGATCGCCCGCGGCAGGGAGCACCTGCCGGAGCGCGGCGAGCGCTGCCGAGACTGCTACCGCCTGCGCATGTCCCGCTGCGCCCGGTTTGCCAGGGAGCACGGGTACGACTGCTTCACCACCTCCCTGTCCATCTCGCCCTACAAGAGCAGCCGGTGGATCAATGAAATCGGCCGGCAGCTGGAGGAGGAAGTGGGGATTCCCTTCGTCTACAGCGATTTCAAGAAGAAAAACGGGTATCAACGCTCCATCGAACTCTCCCATGAATACGACCTGTACCGGCAGGATTACTGCGGCTGCATCTACTCAAAGCAGGAGCGGGAGCGCAAACTCGCCCAAAGGACCTGATCCCTCTTAAAACAGCATCACCGGGCAGAAGGGTCTCCCCCCTCTGTCCCGGTGATGCTCATCTTTGGCTTCCCTGCTGTACAGGCGTCGTCTGCCGCCCGGGAAACGGGACCTTTCTCCCCTCAGGTCCCTGTTTTTCTGACTCTTCCCGGTGCTCTCCCCATGTTTTTCTTGCTTTTCTTCCTCCTTCGGAGTAAAATGTTAACAAATTGTTAATGCACTTCACACTTTATTAACAACTCTGGAGGATCCATGATCACTTCTTCATCACCAAAACCCCTGCCCCTCTTCCGAATCCTGGCCGTGATTCTTCTGTGCATCGCGGCCGGTCTGATTCTCGCCATTCTTCAGGTTCCGGACCTGTCCGGCGAGGTGGAGCAGGCCCGAATGGAACTGCTCAGCGCACAGCAGGAAAACGCGCGCCTGCTGCGTGAGCTGGAGGTGACCCAGTCCGCCTCCTTTATCGAAACCTCCGCCAGGGAACGCTACGGATATGCCTATCCGGGAGAAATCATTTACGAACCCGTCATCCGCACAGACGGCTGACCGCCGCTCCTCCCGGCAGCACGCAGTTTATCCGCAGCAGGCACAGATGACCGGTCAGCTTCTCCCGTTTCGCCCTGCCCCGCGCGGTTGTCCTTCTCTTCAACAACAAAACGGTGTACCTTGCGGTACACCGTTTTATTTCATTTACCTGTGACTGATCTGTCCGAAATTACTCCTGGGAAGGAGCTCCAACGGGGCAGTTCGCCTCGCAGGCGCCGCACTCAATGCAGGTATCCGCATCGATCACGTACTTGCCGTCGCCTTCGCTGATCGCATTCACGGGGCAGTTGCTGGCGCAGGCGCCGCAGGAAATGCAATCGTCAGAAATCTTATATGCCATGATTTTCACCTCCACGTGACAGGCTTTTGCCCGTCTTACGGGGATATTTTACCATAGGCCATGACAAATTGCAAGTTGAGAGGATATGAATAATCCTCAATTCAATCAAAAACAGGACTATATATATTACATACGTGTATGTTTACGGTACATAATGTGACAGACCCGCATGTCATGATCGTCGGGCACTTTCTATGTTTTGTCAAGCGGATTTGTTATGGCGTTCCATTAAAACCAGCTTACAATAATATATAGAATTCCTGCACTCATTATTTAAAATGTGGTGTTTTTCTGCAGACCAATCCCTGAAGGGGAGACATACATCCGTTCAACGGCATTCTACACATGTCAACTGCTGAATATGGCCAATCTCGAATGGACAGGATTCAAAAACCTGTTGATATTTCAACACCATTCAGTTATAATAAATATCGATAATACTGCATAACGAACTCGTTTCGAGGTGGACTATGGCATCATGTCCTTTGGGGCACAAAAATGATTCCCCGGTTTTCTGCTCCCTCCGGGAATCACTGCGTCAGCCTGGAGATCAGTGCACCGAGCTGCTGCTGCAGTTTCTGCATCGATTGAACCGTTTCATCCCGTTCCTTCTCCATCGCCTGAATCTGCTTTTGAAGGCCGCTGACAGATATCCTCGTTTTTTCCAGCTCGAGGACAGCCGCTTCATATTTCGCCTGGTATGAATCCGGGTCCTGCGTCTGCTCATTTTTCTTTCTGCCCCGCTTGCCGCTTGAAGGGATAATCTCTCTGGTCACGGGGTCCACTCTGCCAAGATACGTGCGTTTGGGTACCGAGTACCCTTTTTCCGGGTCCCATTTCGCCTCTGACTTGTAAGCTGTGATCACGCCGGTTTTTGAGTTTGTGTAGTAAACAATACTAGCCATGGAATTTACCTCCCTGAGCAGAAATAATGCAGCATATCCGTATGGAATGTCAGGAGAATCCGGGGCCCTGCATCAGATCGTCACGCTTCGCCAGCAGGCACCCCCCTCCCTCCGGAGGGAGCTCCCGGTCTTTGCCGCTTTTTTGCTCCGCAGACCGTTTTCTTCTGCGGAATTCTGTTGAAACAATCATCTTTGGGGGTGCTAGTGCCGGATCCGGCAAAGGAAGAAAAGATGATATGTCTATTCTACCAACAAGGAATACTCCCTGCAATACAAATTCCGGATGCAATCTGCAGGTCCCAAAAAAATCTGCAGGACTGGCTGTCATTTGCCTCCTTTGTCCCGGGAGCGATGTGATTTCAAAATCAAAGCGGTGCCGCCCTGCAGGGATCAGCGTTTATTCACCACCACCCTGAAGGCCTGCGTTTTTATGCAAAACGGATCTCTGTCCCATTTTCAGTCTGAATCCGCCTGTGAGGCACATGCCTCCGGCTCCTTGATGCAGTCAACCGCCGGCAGGAAAGACATGAACCGGGCGAATAGGCGTCTCCGCCTTTGGGCCAGGAGGAGCCTGATGCACTTCCCCGCTCCGCGCCGGGTGAACGGGCCGCAATATGGAAAGGGCGCCCCCGAAGGGACGCCCTCAAAAAGTCCGGACTGAATCTGCCTTTGTATTTCCGACGGGCTTTACCAGATGGCCACCCTGTCTTCCGGAGCAAGGTACATGCCGTCGCCCTCGGTGATGCCATAGAAGTTCAAAAACTCGTCAAACTGCTGGAGCGTGGCGTTGACACGCAGGTAGCCCATGGGGTGCTCGTTGTTGATCTGCAGGTAAGCCATCTGCAGGGACTGCTTGGTGAACCATACATCCGCAAGGGAGCGGAAGAAGGTGTCGTAATCAAAATTCTCCTTCGTTGCCGCAATGCGCAGCATGACCCGCATGCCGCCCATATCCGCTCCGGCTTCGCCGGTCATGATGCTGCCGTAGAAATTCTGTCCCTTCCAGGGATGCATGTTGTTGTAGTAATCGACCATCTTCTGGTTGCGTGCGAGGAAGGCATTGTAATCCTCCTCCGTCCACCAGTTGCTCATGTTGCCGTCCTTGTCAAACTGGGATCCGCTGGAGTCAAAGGCATGAGAAATTTCGTGTCCGATCACCCAGCCGAGCTTGCCGTAGAGCTCCTCGTCGCTCATGTCGCTTCTGTACAGTTCTCCCTGACAGAACGCGCCAAAGATAAACATGGTGTTGGTCACCTTGTAATACATGCAGTTCACGGTGTTCGGAGGCATGACCCACCTCGAGTTGTCAATGGGCTCGGAGAACTCCCTGACGCTCTGGGCAATGCTGAAGGAGGCAATGCGTTTTTCAGCCTCCCAAAGCGTGCCGCCCTCATCCTTTGAGGCAAAGTTCAGTTCATCGCAGGCATACTTGCTCCAGTCATCCGGATAAAGGACTTCCTTTCCCATGGCTTCCAGTTTCTCAATGGCCTTGGCCTTCGTCTCATCGGAGAGGAAGTCCGCATTGTTGATCACGCCATGATAGGCCTCGATAATCTCGTCAACCAGCGAGGAAATGCGGTCCTTATCCTCCTGACGCAGATAGGTCTCGCTGTAGAGCCTTGCGACCGGCCAGACAAGCTTTCCCGCCACATCCGGCGCGAAAGCGTCCTCATCCGGCAGCATGCCGCTGGAGCCGTAAACCGCGTTGTCCCTGGCAACGGACCACTCATAGCACTCCCGGTCAAGGGTCCTGGCGGAACCGAGTGCGCCCCCGACGATCATGTAATCCCTGATCATGGGAAGATTTTCTTCGGTGTAGAGCTCATTGAGCTTCTGCAGGTAGCCGGGACTCGTGACCATATACTTGTCGGTCTTCGGGAAGCCCAGGTGGGCGATCATCTCCAGAACCGGAAGCCTGTCCTGCAGCTTCTCCAGTTCGTCATAGGAATAGATGTTGTAGATCTTGGAGAGATAATCCGGCTTTTTCTGATCCTCGTTGGTGGCGACGGCCGGTGCCAGTGCCGTCTCAAAAGCAAAGCAGTTGTCAATCTTCTTCTGCGCTTCC
>OMRS01000164.1 GCA_900313545.1 uncultured Eubacteriales bacterium
CAGGAAGCCCTGCTCCTGCATTTTTCGAAGCATCTTGCTGCGGTAGCCGATGTCCTTCATCATGATGGTTTCCGTGATTTCAATGCGCAGCCTGGAAGGATCCAGATCGAATTCCCTGACCAGGCCCGTGATCTCCTCCGCCACGTCCATGAGGTAAAAATCCTTGGGGGAGATGTTGACAGAGATGAACTGCGTGCTTCCCCGCTTCTTCCAGTCCGCCAGGATCTCGCAGGCGCTGCGCCACATGTAGCGGTCCACTTCGACGATCATGCCGTTTTTCTCAAAGAACGGGATGAACCTGTACGGCGAGAGAAGTCCTTCCTCCGGATGGTGCCACCGTATCAGCGCCTCAGCGCCCGCCGGTTCGCCTTCGGTGTTCATAATGGGCTGAAGGTACGGGACGATCTGCCGCGTGGCGATCGCCTCGGACAGCTCCGAGCTGATCTTCTGGCTCCAGAGCACCTCGTCCCGCATGTGGTCATCATAATTGGCCACATGGCGGTGATACTCGCTCTTGATGGGCATCAGGGCCATGTGTGCCCGGTCCATCATGACGGAAATCCTCTGGAGGGGATCCGTAATCTCATACACCCCGACATGAATGAGCGGCATATGGCTGGTGCGTCCCTGGCGGACTTCAAAGGTCGACAGTTCACGCTCTATCCGCTCTTCATCAAAGCTGTCCCTGGGAATGCAGACCCCGAAGGTGTCCCCGCCCAGCCGGCCATACAGGCTGCCTTCACCCGCCCAGCTGGAAATCCACCTGGCGATCTGGCGGAGGATCTCATCTCCGAATTCCATGCCGAAGATATCATTGATTATCTTGAAATCGTTGATATCCAGGAAAACCGCCAGGTACTGGACCTGCGGATGGGCATCCAGCAGTTCTCTGGTCTGATCATAGAAGTAGCCCCGGTTGTACAGTCCGGTCAGGTGATCCCGCGTGGCCGCGAACAGCTTTCTGCGCATGCTGAGCTGTTCATCGGTCTGGTCCCTCACGGTGACAAAGCAGCCGGCAACGGTGCCCCGGTCATCATTGAGCACGCGTTTTTCAACCAGATAGTAGCGTTTTTCCCCCTTCACCTCCCGGACGAACTGTTCCGACCAGCCGTCCGGCTTCCTCACCGGGTCGTTGAACATCCGCTGAAGCCACGGGGAAGCTTCCTCGATCATGTCCTCTGTCACTTCCGCCATCTTCTGGGCCGTCATGTTTCCCCAGATGCAGCGGTTGTTGCCGTCATAGAAAAACAGGGCTTCGGGAAGATTGGATGCGGTCATGGCCAGCATCCTGTCAAGCAGGCGCAACGGCCGGTAATACAGGGAGAAATAGAACACCAGCAGGCCGAAAACGGCAAACCCGATCATGGACCGGTCCACCGGCGTCCCCGAGAAAATATAATAGGATTGCCACAGCCCGCCGATGGCCATGGACATCAGGATCACCGCATAGCGCTCCACGTAGAATCTTGGCGTACGGGCCATCCGTACCGCAAAGATGAGAAGCACCGACAGAAAAATGCCGTAGTCCACCACGCGGTGGAAGGTCTGGCCCGCAAGGGGCACCAGTCTGTAATACAGGTATCCGTCCACCAGGGTTTCCTTTGTGTCAAATACGTGGTGGAAAAAGGGATTGGAAAGCACCTGGACCGAATCAAGCACCAGAATGGCTTCTGGGATTTTCCGATATTTCCTGTATTTGACCGATGTCCTGCAGTAGACCTCCGTAAAGCGTATCAGGGAGAACATGACCGCATTCATGCCAAGGAAATAAATGTAGTAGCCCACAACAGACAGCGTCCTGCTGCTGGAAACGGTGATAATCAGGTTGCCGCTCACCGGAGGAATGAGGGCGCAAAGCAGCATGGCCAGTGTGGGGCCGATGGCCTTCTTGCTGCGACGGGCAACATGGATGCAGTAAATCAGCGCAAGCACCAAGCCAACAAACACGATGGAAAAAGGTCCTCTCACCCGGCAGCTCACCTCCCGTGACAGATTTGTATATTTCAATGTGTAATTATACACTATATTCACACAGTCCGCAATCTGCTTGTATACATCTTTTTGCGTCTGATCTGTCTGATCCGTTTGGTTTTCACATGGATTACGGTTCACGTGAGGGAGCGTCCGCAGGTCACCCCGGTCCCGGTGCCGGAAGGCCTTCACCCGCGATGCCCTTCGCCTGTCCTGCGGACTTGTCTCGGCAGAGGGACAAAGGAAGCAGCCAGCCGCCGGGCGCAGTCCCGGATCATTCCCGAAATATCAAAAAAAATGATTGACATTTCTCCTCCTTCACTGGTAATATTCGCGAGTGAGCCGCTCGGGGCCGGTCAAAAATGCATTCTGCTACCGAAACCCGGCGAGTATTGAAAAATGGAGGTGTCACCGAATGTACGCAATTATCGCGACTGGTGGCAAGCAGTACCGCGTCAACGAAGGCGACGTCATCTACGTAGAGAAGATTAATGAGGCCGTCGATTCCACCGTTTCCTTTGATGTTCTTCTGCTCGGCAGCAGCGATGGTGTCCAGATTGGCACGCCCGTTGTGGAGGGCGCTGTTGTGGAAGGCAAGATCCTGGGCCAGGTCCGTGGCGAAAAGATCATTGTCTTCAAGTACAAGTCCAAGAAGAATTATCGCCGCAAGGCCGGCCATCGTCAGCCCTACACCAAGGTAGAAATCACCAAGATCGGCTGATTCATGACCACCATTACAGTCTACAGGAATCAGGACGGACTGCTGTGCGGATATGAGATGTCCGGGCACGCCAACGGGCGCCGCTCCGGAGAATACGATCTGCTGTGCAGTGCGCTTTCCGCTCTGGCCTACACCGGCGTCAATGCGCTGGAAGCCGTTGCGGGACTGGTTCCCGACGCTCAGGACGGGGACGGGTATCTGCGCTGCAGTATTCCCGCCGGGCAGGAGACCTCTGAAACCGTTCAGACCGTACTGCAGACCGTACTGACCGGACTTACGGAAATTGCCAACGACCATCCGAAACATGTTCGGATCAACAATAAGGAACGGAGGAAAGATCATGCTTAAGATGAATCTTCAGCTCTTTGCACATAAAAAGGGCACCGGATCGTCCCACAACGGACGTGACAGCGAATCCAAGCGTCTTGGCGCCAAGCGCGCCGACGGACAGTTCGTGCTGGCAGGAAACATCCTGTATCGTCAGCGCGGCACCCACATCCATCCCGGCACCAACTGCGGCATCGGGGGAGACGACACCCTGTTCGCGCTTGTGGACGGCGTTGTCCGTTTTGAGCGTCTGGGCAAGAAGAGAACCCAGTGCAGCGTGTATCCCGCAGAGAAGTAATCTCACCGGATTTTCAGCCATCGGCATTTGCCGATGGCTTCTTTTTTTATCCCGACGCTTTTCCCTTTCCGCCTCCGGTCCTCCATGGCCATAAAAAAACGGCGGCGGGCATTCCCGGAAGCGCCTCCCCCTCTCGGGGGATCGCTCTTCCGGGCTGATCTGCCCGCCGCCGTCATGATGATTGCATCGAAGTCCCGAAGCAGAGGCTCAGTACCCCTTGGCTTCCAGACCCTGAACCAGTTTGACGATCCGGCTGGTTCCCAGACGCTCCGCGCCCAGTTCAAGGAAACGGGATGCGTCATCCAGCGTGGCAATCCCGCCTGCCGCCTTGATCTTCTTTCCGTTTTTCATATTTCTGGCCATCAGCGCCACATCCTCAAAGGTGGCTCCTGCCGTTGAAAAGCCGGTGGAGGTCTTGATATAGTCCGCATCGGAGCGGGAGACGATGTCACACATGCGAACCTTCTCGTCCTCCGTCAGCAGGCAGGTCTCGATAATCACCTTCAGGATTCTCCCGTCACAGGCTTTCTTGACCTCATTGATCTCCTCCAGCACCCTGTCATCCTCTCCGGCCTTCAGCATGCCGATGTTGATGACCATGTCGATTTCATCCGCGCCTTCCTTCACCGCCTGGGCCGCTTCCGCAGCCTTGACAGCGGTGGTGTTGTATCCGTTGGGGAACCCGATCACCGTGCACACCCGCACGCCTTCCGGACGCTTCATGTACTGCGCAGCCCTTTCCACATAGCAGGGCGGGATGCACACGGAAGCGGTATGGTACTTCATGGCCTCATCGCACAGCGCCCTGATCTCCTGCCAGGTGCTCTGCTGCTTGAGCAGGGTATGGTCACAGCTTGCCAGAATCTTCTCATTTGTCATTGTCATCACCCGGAGTCCCTTGCTCCTTTTCCTTTCCTGATTTGTGTTCAGAGTTTCCGTATCAGTGTCCAGATACGCATAAACAGCTCAGAAGGCATCAGTTTGAGCAGCAGACGGCAGACTTTTGCCACTGGCCCCGCCGAACAGACCGGAAGCCCCATCCGCGTATACTGCAATGCCCGTCTTGCCACATTCACCTGACTGGACGCCATGGGAAAATGCCGGATCCATTCCTTCCCGTCCGTCTTTCTCGCCTCAGGGATGAAGCCCGTATCCCCGATCCAGTACGGGCACACCGCTGTCACACTGATGCGCCTTGAACGCAGCTCCTTGCGCAGCGCTCTTGACCACCTGTACAAAAAGGCCTTCGTGGCCGCATAAACCGACATCAGGGGAATCGGCGCAAACGCCGCCACCGAACAGATGTTCATGATGCGGCTTCCCGGCTCCATGAAGGGCAGGAACAGATGCACCATCTGCAGCGGAACGCGGCAGTTGAGTTCCACCATCCGCATCTGCTCCTGTGCACCGATTTCCTCCGGCATGCCGATTCGGCCGATCCCTGCGTTGTTCACAAGCAGTGCCACCGTGGGACTCTCCTGTTCCAGAACGGACTGCAGCTGCTGCACGGACTCCATCTCGCATAAATCCATGAAGAAAAGCCGGAGCGGGAGCCCCACCTCCTGTTCCAGACGCTCCAGCGCCTGACGGTTTCTGGCGATACACCAGATTTCCTGGATCCCCTGAGGCTCCTCCGCCAGCTGCCTGACCATCTCGCAGCCCAGGCCCCCGGAGGCCCCCGTTATCACCGCAATCCGCATCGTTTACGCCCCCAGCCAGCCGCGCATCCGCTCGCAGTCCTCCTGCAGGCGTTCTGCACAGCTGCCTTCCAGAATCAGAGGCAGATACTCATAACATCCCTGAATCTGCGGAAGCAGGTTTTCCCAGTCCATGACCCCCTCGCCCAGCGGGCATTCCTTCCAGCATCCCTTTTCATCAAAACATCCATCCCGGACAATGACCGCACAAATCCGCCTTCCCAGGGAGGAGATGCACCGCTTAAGCAGGTCCTGCTGGTCCCGGGCATCGGACAGCTCACCCGTCATCAGCCCTGCCAGGTCCAGCACCATGGCCAGATGTCCGTCATGGCAGTCTGCAACCAGTTGTCCTGCCATCTCCGGCGTATGGATGATCTGACCCGCGGAAGGCCGGATCCCGACGATGGCGCAAAGCTTTCTGGCTTCCTTCAGCACTTCCTCGCAAAAGTCCACCACTCTCCTGTATGCAGCTTCACGCTGGTTCTCTTCACCCTCATATGCCGCCGTCCCTGTTTCCACACAAACCGCCCCAAGGGGAATGCTGGCGCGCAGCAGGCTTGTAAACCTGTCAACGGACCGGGTCTCTGAATCGTCGCACCCGGCGCTGACCTGGCAGTCCATCAGAGCAATACAAATCCCATTCCCATAAAATGTATGAAACAGTGTCTGAAGAGCTTCCCGGGACAAAAGCACCGTTTCCTCCGTCTCAACAAGCATCTTCTCCAAATTCAAATGGACGGCCTGACACCCCGACGCGCTTGCCAGCCCGGCAATCGCATCCGGTGACAGCCGCCCCAAATCCTGAGCCCTGATTCCGATCAACATTATATAAAAACCTCCGAAGTGGCTGATTTTGAATCTAGTATACACCGAAATACAGGGATGGAAAAGGCAAACGCCTAAAAAAGTTTCGTCTCTTTATTTATATCCTTCATCGCTTATTTTACGTAATAAATAGATTCTTGATCAATTCTTACAGCTATTTTTTCACTTTTTCAACCACTTCTCCTCTTTTTGGAAGTCCGCCCCTTTGTTCTGTTTTATATTATTTCTGTATCGCATCCGTATTATTGCGTAATTTTATTTCTCGCTTATTTTTATTTCCGCGTTTTTTGAACATCCTTCTTCTTTTCACGGAAATCGGACAGGATGGGATGGCTCCCCCCCGTCCTCCTCACCACCGCTCACGCGGGCCCGCAGGCGGCGGTTCAGTTACTGGCACAAGATGGCACATTTGGCCGGAAATCGTCACGCCCCGCGATTCTGCCCTGCCTTCGGTCACTCACCTGTCCTCGGGCAGACCTCCTCTTTCAGGCAGCTGTTTTCAACACGTCCGATTCCTGACTTGCTGCATGACCAGCAGCAGCCGGTCCCCTTCCTCCGTCAGCTTTTACCGGCTACCCAGGCACGATGGCCCAGACTGACTTCTGCGGGTTCAGTCATGCCTTACGGCATAAGTGACAGCTTGCACGCCGCGTACCCCCGCAGACCTCCCCGCTGAAGGTGCAGCAGCCTTCATTCCATGCAGCCTCCTCATTTACGTGACAGCATCCGGGCAGTATGGGACTTCGGCCTCAGCTGCAGCTTCGTCCGCTCTGCCCCGCCTGATATGCGATGTCTGTTCGTCGGCCCGGAACTTTGCCCTGCAGGATTCGTTGTTTCCCCCTGCCATCCGGCTTTCTTCAGATTCCACCTCGCGATGGACGTCCCTGCCCCCGGCTAACGCTTCCTGCCACCAGGCGCGCAGTGGACTTTCCGCCGGGCTGTTGCCCATGACGGGCATACAGCAGGACACGGGCGCATTCCGCCGCTGGAATGCGCCCGTGTCACAGGAGGAATTATTCTGTCCAGATAGATTGGAAAATCTCAACCGCAAAAGCCCTGTCCTCTTCCGTCAGAGGAGAAAAGTCCGACCGCGCCTGATACATATCGATTTTAAAGTCTTCGTAGATGGTGGACACAATGGCCTGTACACCATCCTGGGCAACCAGATAGGTATTCCCGCCTTCGCTCTTGAAGGAAGTCACCTGAGCCTTGTCTTCATCGAACTGCATGCTCATCTGCTCACCGTAGGCCTTCAGCTCTTCCTCCGTCGCATTGTTGAGATTGGCATGCGCCCCCATCTCAGCGGATGCCAGGGAAAGGATAATGGAGGACGGTTCTCCCTCCCGGCTGATTTGGGCAAAATAGAAGTCCTTTGCCTGATCCGGAGCATAGAAGGTCTGGATGGTAATCGGTGACTTGGGGTCGATCGTGACCTTGACCGTCACCTCCACATCATTGCCGTTTTCATCGTTTTCCTGCATGGTATGCTCCCAAAGCACCGTCTTCTCCGTCACGCTCACCGGAGCCTGAACCCCTTTTCCTTCAGCAAGGATCCCGGAAGCGCCCAAAAGCAGCATGATCGCGCACAGTATCGCTGTCAGTTTTTTCATGGTACTTCTCCTTTGATGTTCTTCTCTCCGCATATCAGCCTTCCCCCAGGTCATCGACCCTCTGCAGCAGAGCCTTCATGATATATCCGGTTGCCCCTGTGGATTCATCCTCCACCTGGCACCATGCGCCGTTCTCAGCGATGACCCTGAGCGGATAGCCATAATAGAAGACATTGACGATCTGACTGGATTTGCTGGGAGCGGCACGCATGTTGACCACGACATTGCTCGGATTGGCAATCACATTGTAACTGGTCGTGTAGAAACTCTCATGCTCCATGGCCGTGGGGCTCCTGTCCTCATCCCCGGGATGATGCCGGCTCAGGCAGTTGGCTGCAACCCAGCCCACCCCATCATCAAACTGGATCTTGGCCCAGCCCTTTTCCTTGGTAATGACCTCCACCTTGGCCCCTCTGGAAAGCTGACCGATGACGTCACAGTCCGTTCCGGCCCCGTCCCGGACATTGAGGCGCTTGTTGCTTTTGACGTAATACGTGGTGGATGCCGCTGCCGCCGCGCACAGGGTCACCATCAACACGCACAGCAGAAGCAGCGCAGCGATTTTTCCATTCCTTTTCTTCATTCGTTTCTCCTCCGTTACCCTCTGTCTGATTTGACGCATGTATAACAGCAGCCAGGAACCGCGCATCATGTTCCTGGCTGTATGTTTAGATAATCATGACAAAAGCAGGCGGTCGCTGTCAAGCTCCATTCCCGCCGCCTTCTCAAACAGATTCATCAGATCCGCTCTTGTAAGGTTGGATTTCTGTTCTCCAGAAACATCCACCACGATCCGCCCCTGATTCATCATGATCAGCCGGTTTCCGATGGCAATTGCATCTTTCATGTTGTGTGTCACCATCAAAGCGGTCAGTTTATTGTTTTTGACCAGGGTCTGTGTCAGTTCAAGCACCTTCACCGCCGTTTTGGGATCAAGCGCGGCGGTGTGTTCATCCAGCAGAAGCAGCTTGGGACTCCGGATGGTGGCCATCAGCAGGGTCAGCGCCTGGCGCTGTCCTCCGGAAAGCAGCCCCACCTTGATGCTCATCCTGTCCTCCAGTCCCAGGCCCAGCGTGCGCAGCTGTTCGTGGTACATCTCCCGCTCCATTTTGCTGATTCCCCAGCGCAGCCCGCGTTTCTGTCCCCGGCGCATGGCCAGGGCCATGTTTTCCTCGATGTTCATGGTCGCTGCGGTCCCGTAGCGGGGATCCTGGAAAACGCGGCTCAGATAGCTCGCACGGCGGAATTCCGGCAGGCGGGTCACATCCTCGCCGCCGATTTCAATCTTGCCGCTGTCCACCGCAAACACGCCGGCAATCGCATTGAGCATGGTCGATTTTCCCGCTCCGTTGCCCCCAATGACCGTGACGAAGTCACCGGGATTCAGATGTATATCCACATCCGTCAGTGCTTTCTTCTCGGTAATGGTTCCGCGATTGAAGGTCTTCTTGATATGCGTGATATTAAGCACTGCGGTCGCCTCCCTTCATGCGGCCTCCCCGCCAGTAGGGGATGGCCAGGAAAATTCCGACGATCAGCGCCGTCAGCAGCTTCAGGTCATTGGTGTTGAGGCCCAGCCACAGCACCACCTGAATCACCAGGTAGTACAAAATGGCGCCGATGGAGACGGCCAGCAGCTTCAGTGCAAAATTGATGAAGATCTTTCCGAAGATCACCTCGCCGATGATGACCGCAGCCAGGCCGATGACGATGGCGCCCCGGCCCATCTGGACATCAGCAAATCCCTGGTACTGGGTCAGCAGTGCACCTGAGAGGGCCACAATGCCGTTGCTGATCATCAGGCCGACCACCTTGCAGCTCTCCGTGTTGATTCCCTGGGCCCTGGCCATGTTGCCATTGGCGCCGGTCGCACGGAGGGAGCAGCCGTATTCCGTGCCGAAGAACCAGTACATGGCGGCAATCAGGGCCACGGTATAGATGATCATGATAAAGATCGGATTCTCCAGGGACAGCGTGCGGACATTGCGCAGTGAGACCACCAGAGGATACTTGCTGGCGTTCAGGGCCACATTGGCCTTTCCGTCCATGATCCGCAGATTGATGGAATACAGACCCAGCTGGGTCAGAATTCCGCTCAGGATGGCAGGGATTCCCATGAAGGTATGAAAGACACCTGTCATCAGTCCCGCAAGCATTCCGCACAGGAACGCGATTCCCATGGCAATATATACATTGCAGCCGCTTCCGATCAGGACAGCGGCCACCGCACCTCCGGTGGCAATGGACCCGTCCACCGTCAAATCCGCCACATCCAGTATCCGGTATGTGATGTAGACGCCGATGGCCATCATTCCCCAGATCAGGCCCTGGGCACCGGCACCGGGCAGTGCGTTAATCAGCTTGACTATTTCCAAGCCTACTCCTCCTCGTTCTTCAGCATCTTCCCAAAGGAATTGGCACACATTATAGCATAGCCTCTTTCAAAAGATAAAGGCAGAAAAAGAGGAAGAGGCTTCCCTCTTCCTCCGTACAGACGTCCGATTTGCAAGGTTTACTGTGCAGCCTCATATCCTTCGGGAACCTTGATGCCCAGTTCCGCGCAGTTGGCAGGATTATACTTCTTGGTAAACTTGGGAGCCATCTGAATCGGCATGGTGGAGATGTCCGCGCCATTGGCCAGAATCTCGTAGGCCATCTCGCCGGTGGCATAGCCGATGTCATAATAGGAAATGGTCAGGGTCGCCACGCCGCAGCCGTTCATGATGCCTTCTTCGCCGGCAACCACGGGGAGCTTCGCCGGCAGCACAACGCCCGCGATGGTCTCGGTCACGGAAGCCGCCGTGTTGTCCGTGGGAATGTAGAGCACATCCACAGAATCCGCCGCACTCTGCACCACGGAAGCCACATCATTGGAATCCGCAAAGGCGAAGTCCTTGGTGGCAAATCCCAGTCCTTCAAGGAGGGGTTTGATGGTCTTGACCTGGTAGAGGCTGTTGGGCTCCGCGGAGCAGTAAAGCAGGCCGACGGTCTTCGCTTCGGGGAACATTTCCTTGATCATGTCCGCCTGTCCGTCAAGGGGTGCCAGGTCAGAGGTTCCGGAAACATTCATGCCGGTCACGCCATTGAAGTCCTTGATGTCAAGGGCCGTACCGTAATCGGTAATGGAGGTGCCCAGAATCGGGATCTCGGAGGTGGCATTGGCAGCGCTCGCCAGAGGCGGGGTCGCATTGGCCATGATCAGGTCCACGCCATCCGACACAAACCCGTTGATGATCGTCGCCACGGTGGCGGTATCCGCAGAAGCATTCTGATAGTCAAACTTGACATTATCGCCAAGCTTTGCACTCAGCGCGTCCTGGAAGCCCTTGGTGGCGGCATCCAGCGCTTCATGCTGGACAAACTGGCAGATGCCCACCGTATAGGTCTGCGCCACAGCCAGGGTGCTCATCATCAGCAGACACAGTGTCAGGGCGAGAACAAGGATCTTCTTCATCTTTAATTTCCTCCATGTTTTACCGGGCCTTTGGCCGGTGTTTTCCGCGTGATGGCGTGAATTATAAACTCGGCCAAACGTTTTGTCAAGCCTCATTTTGCAGGATTTTTCCCTTTATTTAAAGGATTTTTTCGCATATGTCCATTGTTTTCATTCCGTCCACAATTGACAAATTGTCATTTGTTCCGGGTGCGGCTGTACCTGCCCTCCCGGCGGACGTGCAGACAGAAAGAGCCGCGGGCAACGGAGCATTTCCGTTGCCCGCGGCCCTGATCTGCCAGGGAATCCGGAGGGTCAGGGGATTACACCACGCCCTGGGCCTCCATGGCCTCAGCCACCTTGAGGAAGCCGGCGATATTGGCTCCTGCCACATAGTTGCCGGGCATGCCGTATTCCTCGGCCGCCTCATCAATGTTCTTGAAGATACCCGCCATGATGACCTGCAGACGTTCATCGACCTCCTCAAACGTCCATGACAGGCGCATGGAGTTCTGGCTCATCTCCAGGGAGCTGGTGGCAACGCCGCCGGCGTTGGCCGCCTTGCCAGGGATGAAGTACACGCCCTTATCCTGCAGATACGCGGTCGCCTCCATCGTCGTGGGCATATTGGCGCCCTCGCACACGGCCATGCAGCCGTTGGCCACCAGTTCCTTCGCATACTCCAGGGTCAGTTCATTCTGGGTGGCACAGGGCAGCGCCACATCGCAGGGAGTCGTGAAGACGCCCTTGCCCTCGTGATATTCAGCGCTCTTCCTGGCGGCGGCATACTCCGTCAGCCTGGCGCGGCGCACTTCCTTCACATCCCGCAGCAGCTCCACATCGATTCCTTCCGGATCATAGATCCAGCCGGAGGAATCAGAGACCGTCACGACCCTGGCACCCAGCTGCTCCGCCTTCTGCACGGCGTAGATGGCCACATTTCCGGCACCGGAGACCACCACGGTCTTGCCTTCAATACTGGTGCCCTTGGACTTGAGCATTTCGTTGGTGATATAGAGCAGGCCGTATCCGGTAGCCTCCCTGCGCGCGAGGCTGCCGCCATAGGTCAGGCCCTTGCCTGTGAGCACGCCTTCATACAGGCCGGTAATGCGCTTGTACTGTCCGTAGAGGTAGCCGATTTCCCGGGCGCCCGTACCAATATCGCCGGCGGGGACATCCACGTCCGCGCCGATGTGGCGGTACAGCTCGGTCATGAAGCTCTGACAGAAGGCCATGACCTCGCGGTCGCTCTTGCCCTTGGGGTCAAAGTCGCTTCCGCCCTTGCCGCCGCCGATGGGAGTGCCGGTCAGGCTGTTCTTGAAGATCTGTTCAAAGCCCAGGAACTTGATGATGCCCAGGTTGACACTGGGATGAAGACGGAGTCCTCCCTTGTACGGGCCGATGGCGCTGTTGAACTGGACGCGGTAGCCGTTGTTGACCTGCACCTGCCCCTTGTCATCCACCCACGGAACGCGGAACAGAATGGCGCGCTCCGGCGTGGTGATGCGCTCAAGCAGCGCCTCGCGGCGGTACTTCTCCTCGTTGCGCTCAATCACAGGGCGCAGGCTGTCCAGCACCTCACGGACGGCCTGATGAAACTCCGGCTGGGCCGGGTTCTGGGCGACGACGCGTTCATAAACCTCATCAATATACGACATGTTCTTGCCTCCATCGTTTTGAATTCAGGGTGAGTGTGTCCATTATAGGCACTTTCTCCGGCAAATGCAATATGTTTTTTGATTTTTGCCATTTTTATCCCTAATCCGGTATCCTTCCGGTGTTTTTTGCATTTTCTGCATATCAATATTTCGTTTTTCCGAAGCCCGCTCTTTCCTCCGGATGCACGGACAAAACGGGGGCTGCTGCAAAACGGCTCTGCAGCAGCCCCCGTCCCTTCTGTGTCGCGCGCCGGGGATCACCCTCTTGGCGCGTTCCCGGCAATATACTGGGGATACACTTCCATGACCCTGCGGGCATCCAGGTGCACCCGGTTCAGGTGTTTCTTCATCTTCTCGCAGGCATAGTCGGCATCCCTTCTGGCAACGGCATCGCAGATCTCCAGGTGGTCCGCAATGAGCTTGCGTTCCTTCACCACCTCCAGGGTCAGGCTCCTGACCCTGTCAAAGTGAATGGAGATATCCTGCAGCAGCCGCTGCATGTTTTCCCTTCTGGCGATTTTGAACAGCAGGCGGTGAAACTCATTGTCCAGGTCCATCAGGCTGAGCGTATCGTCCCAGGATTCATCCTCCGTCAGCTGCTGGAGATGCACATTGTGGCGCAGCCTCCGAATGTCCTCCTCCGTCGCGCGCGCACAGGCAAGAGGCAGGATGGCCAGCTCCATCAGCTCCCTGACCTGCCTGGCCTCCTCAACCAGTTCAAAGTCAATGAGACTGATGCGGCTGCCCCGCTGGGGAAGCACCTCCACCACCTGGTACCTGGCCAGATCCATCAGGGCCTCCCTGACCGGCGTCCGGCTGACCCCGTACTTCTGGGCCAGCTCGTTTTCGCTGACCTTTTCACCGGGGCGCAGGTGCATGCTGGTGATGTCCTCCCTCAGCAGCCTTCTGGCATAGTCCCTCGTGCTCTCCTGTGCGCCTCTGTCCGACTCATCCATCAGGCCAGTTCCTCATGCAGCGTCCGCCTGACCGCGCCAGGACCTGCAATTTCCCTGCGGACATAGGCTTCAATCCGCTCTCCCAGTCCCGCCTCGTAAAGGTCGGTTCCAAAGATCACGGTATTGCTCAGGATGGGCCTGAGCTGACCGTTCAGGGAATCCGGCTCTCCCAGCCGGATGCTCCCGACGTACGCCCGCAGCTCCTCCAGCATGGGATCGCTGGACAGCTCCATGGGATTCCCCCTGTCATCCACGCCCATCAGATAGCGCATCCATCCCGCAATGGCCAGAGGCAGCGCCACCAGGGAATTCATGTCGCGTCCCTCCCGCAGATAGCTGCGGATGGTCTCGCCAAAGCGGATTCCCACTTTCTGCGAGGTATCCGTCGCGATCCTCTGGGGCGCATCCGGCATAAACGGGTTGGGCAGGCGTTCGCCCACCACCTCGTCGATGAAGCTCTTCGGGCTGAGAATGCCGGGATCCGTCACCACCGGAAGCCCTTCCTGATAGCCCAGCCTGCGGACCAGACGGACCAGATCCTCATCCTTCATCTCCTCGCTGATGAGGTCATAGCCCAGCAGACAGCCGTACACCGCCAGCGCCGTATGCAGGGGGTTGAGGCACGTGGTGACCTTCATGCGTTCGGTCTTGTTGACGGTCTCCCTGTCGGTCATGTACACGCCGGCCTCCTCCAGGGGCGGGCGGCCGTTGGGGAAACGGTCCTCCACCACCAGGTACTGGGGCCGCTCCGCGTTGACAAAGGGCGCCACGAAAGTGCCCCGCGGCGTCTTGATGGGGGCCATCTCCTCGATGCCGGCTTCAGCGAGCATCTTTTCCACCGCCACCGACGGTCTGGGGGTGATCTTGTCGATCATGCTCCAGGGGAAGGAGACCCGGTTCTCATCAGAAACCCACTCCACAAACTCCCCGGTCACATATCCCTTTTCCTTCCATGCGCCGGCGATGTCCAGGATGCTGCCCCTCAGCTTTTCGCCGTTGTGGCTGCAGTTGTCCATGCTGACCACCGCCACGGGAGAGGCTCCCTCCCGGAAACGGTGATACAGCAGCGCGGTCACGATGCTCATGGCATGGCGGGCCTTTTCCGGTCCGTCCTCAATGTCCTGCCTGACCACCGGCGTGAATTCCCCATCCAGGCCCCGCAGCGCATATCCCTTCTCCGTGATGGTAAAGCTGACCATCTGAAGGGAGGGGGCCGCAAAGATCTCCTTCAGCCGGGCGAATTCGTCCCTGCAGCCCGGCTGGGCCACCAGCGCCTCCGTCACGCAGGCCACGATCTCCTTGCCGATGGTGGCATCCGAGTTCAGGGTGACGCTCATGGTCAGATTGTCATATCCGCCGTAGATCAGGCGGATATTGTCCACGTCAAAGGTATCCGCCGCGATAATGCCACACTGCGCCCTGCCCTCATTGAGCAGCTTCTGCTGGAGGGGGGCGATGAAGGCGCGGAAGATGTTGCCCGCGCCGAAGTGGACCCAGATGGGCGCCTTGCAGGTGTCCCTGCGCACAGCCTCCACATCGAATTCAGGAAGCTTGACTCCCGCCGCTTCCCATGCGGCGCGCTCACAAAGCGAAGACAGTTTGACTTTCATGGTCATTTCCTCCTCATCCGCGGATGGCGTTTTTGCAGATAGCCTCCCACAGGCCGTTGAGATAGGTGGCGCCCAGAGCACGGTCATACAGGCCGTAGCCGGGGCGGCCCACCTCGTCCCAGATCATTCTGCCGTGATCAGGACGGATATAGGCATCCGGACAGGTCTCATAGCAGGCCTTCATGATCTCGTAGAGATCCAGGTCGCCGTCGCTGGAGAGGTGGCTGCTCTCCCTGAACCTGCGGTCAGAGCCCAGATGCTTGATGTTTCGCACATGCAGGGCGGGAATCCGGTTCATTTTGCCGAAGTGGCGGATAATCGCCGGAATGTCGTTGGCCACATTGCTGCCCAGGGACCCGGTGCACAGGCAGATGCCGTTGGCGGGGCTGTCCACCAGCGCCACGATTTTCTCGAATCCCGCCTGATCATGGGCCAGACGGGGAAGCCCGAAGATCGGCCAGCCCGGATCGTCCGGATGGCATGCCATGCGGATGCCCACTTCCTCGCAGGTGGGAATAATCCCCTCCAGGAAGTACTTGTAGTTCTCCAGCAGCTTCTCCTCATCCACGGACTTGTACAGCTCCATCACCCGCTCCAGGTCAGCCAGACGTTCGGGCTCCCATCCGGGCAGGCTGAAGCCGTTGGAGTTCTCCGCCGTCCTGCGCACGATCTCCATGGGGGTCATGCTGCCCAGTTCCTCTTCATCATAATACAGGCTGTTGGAGCCGTCCTCCGGAATCACCCGGGCAAGGTCCGTACGCAGCCAGTCCAGGACCGGCATGAAATTGTAGACGATGACCTTGACCCCGTACTTGGCCAGATTGCGGATGGTGATGCGGTAATTCTCGATATACTGGTCCCGGGTGGGGAGTCCCAGCTTGATGTCCTCGTGGACATTGACGCTCTCGATGACCTCGCACTCCAGTCCGGCCGCATGGACCTCATCGATATAGGCCTTGATCTCCTCTTCCGTCCAGACCTCGCCTGCCGCCTTGTAATCCAGGAAACCCATGAGTCCGGTCATCCCCGGAATCTGCTTGATCTGCTTCAGGGTCACATTGTCACTGTTGCTGCCATACCAGCGAAACGTCATTTTCATATGATTCTGCTTCCTTTCGTCGATGGTGAAATTCTGCCGTCATGAACCGTCTTCACTGCACTCCCGCAGTGCTTCTCCCCTGCGGACGGGGATCCGCCGCCATTTTCCGTCTGCAAGGTTTTGCCAAATTTCAAGTAAATCATTTATGCGTATTCTACATCTTGTATTCTAGTTTATCAATAGTGCAGCTCGTTGGTTTTTTACTTCGCTTTTTATGAGGATAATCCACAGATTCCTAAGAAACAGATCTTATTTTGTCTATTTTTATGATTCTCCTGCTGTTTGCCACATGTCCTGCCCGATTTCAGTTCCTCGCAGGCGGCGCGTTTTTTGTGAATTTTCCACAAGTCCTGTCGAAGGCAAAAAGCCCGGAGGAGCCGAAGCTCCTCCGGGCAGGATATGCCTTTGAATTACTTGTTGTCAGCCGTCACAGCCTTGGCTGCGGTACGTCCGGACACGAAGATCTCAACGATGGCATTGCCGCCGAGACGGTTGCCGCCGTGGATACCTCCGGTAACTTCACCCGCGGCATAGAGGCCGGGGATGATTTCGCCGTCGGTGTTCAGCACGTGACGGTCAACGTCAACGACTACGCCGCCCATGGTGTGATGGGTGGAAGGAGCCATGAGACGGATGGTCATGACAGTATTGTCAAGATCATAGGTCTCGGGCAGGTACTTTCCGTTCTCATCCTTTTCGACATTACCGACAGTGCGGGACGCGATGGCCTTGCCTACGTCAGGATATTCACCCTGGCCCATAACAGCGGCGTCATAGTCGCGGATGGTCTGGATGACGACTTCAGGATCAGCCTCGATGCCCAGCTCCTTGAA
>OMRS01000242.1 GCA_900313545.1 uncultured Eubacteriales bacterium
ATCACCGGGTTTTCAAAATTCCCTTCCACGATCTTCCCGTCAAGGGCGGCGCTTTTGACGTCTTGGTACCAGTCCTCCCCAAGGAACGGGAACACCTCTCTGACCGTATGGCCGAGCAGCTCCTTTGCCGGGAGCCGGGCAAACTCCTCATACTTGTGGTTGACATAGAAGAACACCGCGTCATAACGCCCGCTGTGCTCGGCATGGGCCACGTGATATACGGAGTACGGAACGGGAAGGTCGTCAAAGAGCGAAAAGAGTTCCGACGCATGGCCGAGGCGGCTCTCCGACGAAATGGTCTGGTCGTGGTCCGCATGCAGACGGAGCTCGGCGCTCTTGGCCTGCTCTTCAAGGTCCAGGGATTCCGAATAGAGCGCATAGCCCACGGATAAATACAGCGTGATCGGCGTCTCCCTTATGGAGTGGACAGAACTGCCGATGGCCTTGACCCTGGCGCGAAGCTCGCGGGTCTCCTCCCTGTTTTTAATCTGCTGGAGCAGCACAAAGCTGTGCCCCGAATAGCGCCCGATCACGCTCATTCGGCCGAAGCCCAGCTTCAGCTCCTTGGCAAAGCGCCGGAGCACCCTGTCTCCAAAGTCAAAGCCATGCTGCCTGTTGATCGCCCCGAAATCGTTGATTTCAATGTGGAGGCGCACAAAATCCGTACCTCGCAGCTCATACTCGTCACGGAAGGCGTTCGCCTCTTCCGCAATGCCGCGGGAATTGAACAGCCCTGTCAGAAGATCCCGCTGTGAGGTCTCCCTGCCGCGCTTGTCGTTGACATCCAGCAGCTCCCGGTCGATAAAATAGCCGATGAGGCCCTTGATCTGGCCGTTGGCGTCATACAGGGGCGCCTTGCTGGCAAGGATGTCCCTGTTCTCCCCGTCCTTCATGCAGTGACCGGGCATGTTGTGGAAGGTCAGGCCCTCATGGATGACCTTGTACTCATCGCTCTTGTACAGATCCGGGTGAACATGCCATCCCAGTTCCTCGTCATTTTTGCCGATGATCTCCCCGGCACAGGAAAAGCCGTAATAATCCAGAAATGCCTTGCTGGCGCCGAGAAAGCGGCGGTCATTGTCCTTCCAGAAGATGCGCAGCAGTTCGGAGTTCATGAGATTGTTCCAGAGCTGCTGGGGCGAATAGAGTCCGTCGTCGCGGGCGCTGGTCTCGCTTCGCTGCAGGAATTCGGAAATGCTGTCGTGAAGGTTGCGCACCAGCATGAAGTAGTGGTCCTCATCCAGCTTCAGGACCGTATACTCCTTCCAGGCGTACTGGCCGTGGCGCACGCTGGAACGGAACAGATCGGAAAAGCTCGTGCCGCTGGCCGATGCGAGACGCTCCTTTGCGGCCTTTGGATCAAACAGCCGCAGAAAGCGCTCCCGGTCGTCCGGATAGATATACTTTTCCGCCAGTTCCCCCAGCAGCTGCCGGATGCCCTGCCGGCTGGAGAGCAGGTCCTCCTGGAAGGAGGTGTACAGCGGCCGGATCGTGTCCTGGGGATAGTTGATGAGGGTGATGCGCTCAAACAGGCTGTAGATGCCGCGGACGGAGTCATCCAGAACGCCGGTGTTTTCCGACTGGGACTCCTTTGTGAGATTGGCGATGGTGATAAGGACGCAGTATTTGTCCTCCATCCGGGTCATGCGGCGGGCCCGGATCTCGTAGTACTGCTCGCTGATGGTAAAGAGCATCCGGCCGTCCCCGTTCACCTTGACGGCATCCATCAGGTTGATGATTTTGCGCGTCAGCTTGTGATAGGGCTGCGGCTGTCCAAGAAGCTCCTGCGTGTACACGTCGGTAAACACACCGGAGGAATGGACCATCTCCTCAAAGGCCGAATTGTAAAACAGGACCCTGAAGCAGTCGGCGCAGAAGACGGCCAGCGCCAGCGGGATGCTGTTCAGCTGCCTGGCCGTGGAGACGGTCTGATACTCCTCCCGCTTCATGAACGGCACCGCGCTGAGGTAGTCGATCTTGCCGATCTCGTCATAAAACTGCCGGTCCCGCGGGAGTTCGATGCGGATCTCCTTTTTCTGGAGATTCGCGATGGCCTCATCAAAGGGCAGCGGTTTGCCGAAGTAGTAGCCCTGCACCTTTTCGCAGCCGATGTCCCGCAGATAGGCGAACTGCTCCTCGGTCTCCACGCCCTCCGCCAGCGTATGGATGTCGATGACCTTTGCCATCTTGACCACCGCCGTCACGATCCGCCTTGAGCGCAGATTGAAGGGCCGCAGAAAGCTCATGTCCAGCTTGAGCTCATCAAAGCTGAACTCCTTGAGCACGTTCAGGGAGGAGTAGGCGCTGCCGAAATCGTCCATCCACACCTGATACCCGGCGCCGCGGAAGCGGTCCACGATCCCTGTCAGGAGCTCCTTCTGCTCCGCCATGACGCTCTCCGTGATCTCAAAATAGATGAAGTCGTGGGGGATCTGGAAATCGCTGATGATATGGTCCGCAACGGTGAAAATGTCACAGAGGGTAAAATCCAGACGGGAAAGATTGACGGACACCGGGATGGGGATTTCGACGCTGTTTATGGAGCTGCGCAGCCGCGCGCAGACCTGGCGGAGGATGGCCGCATCCAACAGATGGATGAGCCCCTCCCGTTCCAGCACCGGAATGAATTCATCCGGGTAGATCATGCCGATTTCCGGGTCGATCCACCGGGCAAGGGCCTCAAAGCTGCACAGCTGCCGGGAGGAGGTGCGGATGACCGGCTGATAGAAGGCCTGGATTTCGTGATAATCGATGGCCTTCTGGAAGTTTTGCCTGATGAAGTTCTCAAGATTTCTTCCCATGGCAGTTGTTCCTCCTGCTGCTTTCGTTCGGGGGGAAAGGAACTGTTCTTCGTGGACGGGGAGGGGGGATCATCAGGGCTGCTGCCGGCCGGATCAAGGTCAGACGGCGCGGCCGGCAGAGACGGGGGAAACGGGCTACTCCGAAGGGGCAAGGCAGGGCGCTGCCGAGGGCGCCTGCCAGGCGAAATCATGGAAGGTCACCGGAGCAGGCGGGCTGTCCATCCGGGAAACACGAAAAAGGAACCGCCTGCCGGAAGCGGCAATAGGGGAAATGCGAGAGGCGGGAATCCAGAACCCGGGCATCCGGGCGACCTTTGCGCTGTCTCCCGACGGCCGGGCGGAAGGGGTGCGGGGATCGCGGACAGCTGCGCAGTGGCGGCAAAGACCCGAAGGTTGGAAGGCCTTCCCGGTGCTCCGGGGAACGGCCGGCTCACCGGCAGTCCTGCAAGGGTTGGTGTACATTCACGACAAGTATAAGCCAAAGCGCAACTCTTTTGAACTCCTTTTTTAAATGGACAGACATTCCATTCGGGTCGGGGTCCCGAAGCGCAGGAAAACAGGGCTTTTGTGCCTTGAAAGAGGGGTGCCCTGGCCATGGCCGGAGGCCGCTCAGAGCTCCTCTTTCTGCTTCATCAGCTTCCTGAAATCCCTGGGGAGGACCCTGTATGCCGGGCGGTAGGCCTGCGTGTAGGGTTCTGAGTGGGAAGGAAGCCATCCCTCCTCCAGCACCTTCCCGGCGGCGGCCTTCATTTTGTCGGAGCTGTCCAGCTTGACGCAGAAGTTGTAGACGTTCTGGCGCGTGAAGGACAGGGCGTCCCTTCGGGCAGACAGGGAAAGCGCCCGGATGAGGTCATCCGCGGTCAGCTGTCCGGCCTTTGCGGGGCGCAGGTTCACGCGCACCCAGTCGGTGCTGAGTATTTCGGACAGCGGCTCCGAGCTGTCCGGCTGAAGAAGCGCCATCTCTGCCGCCAGACGGCCTTTGGCATCGTCAGCGGAAGGAATCAGATGCCCCGGACCCAGCATCCCCTGGAAGACGAACTTGACGACATCCTCCTCGTTCATCAGGGGGTACCTTTGCCGCTGCACGAGAAGCTGCTGTTTGATTTCCTCCGCACAGGCGATCTTGAGGGGCAGCTCCGCCTGGCTCAGCCCCTGCCGGACGTACTTGATGCGGGAGGGGCGACGCAGATTCCGCAGGGCTTTGGCAAGGAGCTGCCGCACCCGTTCGCGGGACAGTCCATATCGGTTTCCGATTTTCTCCAGCGTTTCATGGCCCTCATAGCGCAGATGCACCATTTCCTGGACCTTGGGCGAAAGGGTCCTGAGCAGATGAGAAAGTCCTGCCAGATGATCCTCGTCGGGAGCCGTGTATTCACCGCTTTCAAAACACAGATGAAGACCGAGTTCCGTCAGCAGGTTCTCAGGATAGGGGAGGCTGACACAGGTCCTTTTCGTTTTCCGCCTTTCCGCAGGAGACTGAACCACCGGGCTGGAGATCACCTCGACGCCCTTTTTTCGAGCGTACTCGATGGTGCTGCGCGTGCCGCCCACAGCTCCGTCCGTCAACGCAATGACCCGGCTGCTGTGGTCCACCATCCACTCATTTCTATAATTGTAAGTATTCCTGTCATAATGATCGCTGATAAAAACCGCCAGATCCGCGCTGTCCAGAAGATCCCGGTACTTCACCTGCCAGTCCGGACTCCAGCGGCTGGAAAGTCCGGGCCAGGGAGAGGCGGCAATGAGGTGCAGGGCGGGATTCTCCGCTTTTTTCTGCAGGACCAGCTGACCGGCCCAGATGTCAACGCCCCTGCCACAGCCGGAAATGAAGGTGGTGTACCCGGCGGCAATGGCGCTGTCGATCTGCTCTGACAGCCATTTTTTGACGGTTTCTTCCGGTTCAATCAGCTCCTCCGGGCGAGGACCGGTGAAACAGCACCGGTGGAGCCGCTTTTCCGCTTCCGTTGACAAGCGTCAGACCTCCTGTTCAAGTCGGGTAAACGGGCTTTATGTCGATATTATAAGGCGATTTGTCCTTCTTGTCACGCTGGTGAACGGGCCCCCTGCGGAGAGCAGGACGCAGGTTTCTACCTGAAAACGCTGACGGGTGGGGTGAACTGACAGTTCAATGACTTTTCCGTAGGGTTCTGCTATACTGCTGCCAGACAGAATGAGAGGAGAATGATGGAATGAACCTGAAAGAAGCGTTCCGTTACCAGAACAGGCTGCAAAGCCTGATCGCGGAGGCCAGGACGATCCTGAGCGAAGAAGGCAATGTCACCGTGCAGGAGGTCACGTTGCTTAAAAAGAAGGTCATGGCTGAGGCGGAGGATGAGACCCGCATCCAGGAGGCCCCCTCCGAGTACGCCGACCGGATCAACGAGGTGGTGGGCTTCCTGCTCTGGCTCCTGTCCGAACATGAGAAGCTGACGAAGGCCATTCGCCGGACGAAAAACGCGCTCCGGCTGGACATGGACGGGGAGATCAGCCTCAACAGGCAGCGCCAGGAGATCGCCGCAACCCTGCGGGAGATGGCGGGGATCCGTTCCTCAGAGCGCACCGTCATCGGCGGCGGCAAGGGCTTCCGCTTTAACGCCGAGGGAAACCAGGTGGCCTATACCTGCGACCTGAAAAAGGTGACGACCATCAACTTTGATCGCAAGCTGGTGCGAAGCGCCACGGCGGAGCTGGAGCGACGTGCCGACGCCATCTCCACGGAGATTGACCAGTGCGCCATCAACTCCAGCGTGGACTATATCACGCCCTTTGGCGTGAACGACGGCTTTGACGAGGCTTTTGAGGCCTACACGGGTCAGAAGGCCTGACAGAGGAGTCCGGCCGCCTGAGAAGCAGCGGAGCGCGGGATACGCGGAACCCGGTTCAGGCGCAGATGAACGATAACGCTGCGCATGTGCTGTAAAGCACCAACAAAAACCATGAAAAGTGGTTGAATGCTGCCCCTCAGGCAGCCTATGGATTGAGCGAGCACCGTCTCCCGCTTCAGTCGCACGATCAAACGCACTTTTCCTCACCGCAAATCCGCTCTGCCAGTCTTCAATCTACGTTTCGCCCCAAGATGAACAGGGAGGCCATGAAAGCCTCCCGGAAGGCTCCTGTGCCTTCCCTAAAAACATGGGCGCTTCGACGGACGCGGGAGGGGAGTTTTCTCCAAACGCGCCGGAAGAATCGCCCTCAAATGGCGGAAGCGTATTCCGAGTGCCGCTGTTTCTCAGGCAGCCGGACAAACACCGTGAGCGGCAGGAAGAATCCTGCCGCTCACAGCTTTAGTCGCCCGTCCTGGGCATGCGCCGGGTGGGGAAAGCTACGACCTGCATGGCACTGCGCCCATATTCTGCTGTGCACTGCAGGGCGCGAGATGCGGCGGGAATGAGGACCTGTCCCCAGGCTGGCAGGTGAGTCTCTCACGATAGGCGTGCCTGCCTTCCCCCTGCGCGGGACAGACCTGACGCACAGGGGGAAGACACGGGAGACGGGCCGCAACCTCGCGGAGGAGGAGTACGGCGACCTGAACGCGGTAAAGCTGTCTGCTGCCGGGCTGCGGGAAACAGCGGTGCAGGAGGAAATGAAGGGCGAGCACATCAAGGGATCCCTGGCATGAACGAATGCCTCGCCTGCAGCCGGGAAACTGCCCAGAGGGAATACGGCAAAAGGCCTTCAGCTGCCGCATTCCGGCGAAGAAGGGAGATCAGGAAAGAATCCTGCGGGGAGAGCGCATCCGGCAGGCCGAATGCGTTTGTCCCGCAGTCATCTGTTTCTTCGGGGAGACGGCCAAGACATTCCTGACAGATGGGCAGGGTCCCCGGGCAATGAATGTCCATCGGGGAGAAAAGCGGTCAATACTCCCCTTCAGGTCCTCTACCCCCGCTGAGATTTCTCTTCAGCTGCCAGGCACATCTTTTCAGCAGTCTGCGAAGGCATTCGGGCGGCCGGGAAAAACAGAATCTGCAGTGCACACAGTCTTCTTCCATGTTCCCGTGATGACAGTCCTGAAACGATGCGGCATCCCACGGATCTTCGAAGTGAATGAATGCTTCAACTGCATCAAGCAGCTTTCCCTGACAGTTGAATTCACTCACCGGACAGCCTTCACACTTGTCATTTGCACAGCGCCGAAGGATCTTCAGCGCCAGCGCCGGAGGTTAATCTTTTGTTTCCATAATGTGTTTCCTTTCTCAGGTCGTTTCTGCTTTGCCCTGTTTCATGCCGCCATCTATCCCTGCAGGGTGAAAGCGGGACCTCTCTTTCGTGGGGTCTGTTCTCCCTTTCA
>OMRS01000079.1 GCA_900313545.1 uncultured Eubacteriales bacterium
CGGCACAGGCTGACATAGCTTTCATTTCCGCCCAGGAGGATCTGCTCTCCCTGCCTGACCACCTGGCCGTCCAGGACCCTCGCGTTGAAGGTGGCCTTTCGCCCGCACCAGCAGATCGTCTTGATTTCCTCGATCGTGTCCGCCCAGCGCATCAGCTCCCGGCTGCCCTCAAAAAACTCTCCGCGGAAATCCGTGCGCAGGCCGTAGCAGATCACCGGGATGCCCTGCTCGTCCACGATGTCCACCAGCATCCGCACCTGCCGGGCGCTCAGAAAGTGGGCCTCATCCACAATGACACAGGCGATGCCCTGAAGGCTCATGCCGGGGATTTCCTCCACAAACACGCACTCCGCCTCCAGCCCGCAGCGGCTTTTCACCGTGCGTGCGCCGTCCCGGTTCTCAAGCATGGGCTTGGCCATCAGCACGCGGCATCCCCTTTCCTGATAATTGTACTGCACCATCACGGCATTGGCCGTCTTGCTTGAGCCCATCGCTCCATACCTGAAATACAGTTTCGCCATTTGTCAGCACGTCCTCCTTCACGGGTTGTCCCCCGAATTGTCAGGCCCTAAAGATATCACATCGCCAAAGCCCGGGCAATGGCTTTGCATCACCCATGCCCTTTCCCATCCTTCCCGCGTCTGACCTCCCGCATGGCCAGCAGCCAGGCCATCACATGGACCGCCTGCTGAAAACGGCCTTCATGAATCATCTCCTCCACTTCCTCGGGGGAATGAAGCTCCACGTTCAAAAACTCCGTCTCGTCCAGGTGCTGCCCCGCCACCCGGGTACAGCCCGTGGCCAGGTACACATGGACCAGATTGTCACACAGGGTGGCATCCGCAGGCAGGGAGATCAGATGCCGGATGGACTGCGCCCTGCAGCCGGTTTCCTCCAGCAGTTCCCTTTGTGCCGCCTTTTCCGGGTCCTCCCAGACGGGGTGTTCCCTGGACCCGGTAAACTCCAGCGCTCCCGCCGGGAACTCGGTGGTGACCTCCCGGATGCCCTGCCGGAACTGCCGCACGCACACCGCCTGTCCCCCCAGGGTCAGGGCCACGATCACGACGTAATCCCGGCGGGTAAAGGCATAGTACGGGGCAAATTCGGACCCGTCCGGCATCCTGTAGGCCAGGCGCCTGAAATCGATCCATTCATCCCTGACCACATGCTCCACGCTGATTTCATGCCAGCGCAGATCCTCTCTGTCACGCTGTTTCATCCATCATTCATCCCTTTCATTCCGAAATCCCACAGATGCAAAAGAAAAGGGAGAATCCCTGAGGATCCCCCCACCTGTCTGCTGTATTTCATTCAAACCGTGCATCCATGTAGGCCTTCACCAGGGCGACGCACTTTTCATCGCTCATATGTCCCGTCTTGAGGCACAGATCGTAGAGCGCGGCATCCTGCCACTGACGGCCCGTAAAGTATTTGTAATAATCCGCCCGGCGTTTGTCAATCTTGCGGATCTTCTTCTCCGCCTCTTCCAGGTCCAGTCCATCCACCTCCATCACCCGGCGGACACAGTCCGCCACGGGCGCGGTGACAAACACATTGAGCACGTTGTCCCGCCCCCGCAGGATATAGTTGGCACAGCGGCCCACGATGACACAGTTGCGCGTGCTGGCCAGCTCACGGATAATCTTCGCCTGATACCTGAACAGGTTGTCGTTGGAGATGAAATCATCGCTGTCAGGAGGAATTGTTTCTCCGTTATAGACCTGCCGGGCGATGCGGAACAGGGGCTTCCTGGCGGATTCATCCGCCCGGGTAAACAATTCCTCGCTGATTCCGCTGTCGTCAGAGGCAATCCGGAGAATTTCCCGGTCGTAGAACTCATATCCCAGTTTCTCCGCCAGCAGCTTGCCCATTCTGCGTCCGCCGCTTCCGTAACTGCGCGCAATCGTAATGACACGGTTTTCCATATGATTCCCTCCTCACCTGATTTGTGCATAATTCGGCATCCCTATTATACCCGATTCCCGCCGCCTGAAGTGAAGGACCGAAGTCTTTTTTTAAAAAAACTGTGAAAGTTCACGATTTCTTCGCTTCTCCTGTCCGGATGCAGCCTGAGGGGATGAATCGTTCGGGAAATCCGTCCCGGGAAGCACTCGGGCGGACTGGTTCCTCCAAATTTTCGGGCTTGTATCCCTCAGCGGCATGCTTCATAATGAAGGAAAGATCCGGCAGGTTCTGCCCATCACCTATTCCAGGAGGTAGTGCTATGATTCAACAAGAACCCATCATCCGGCGTTCCGCCATGTCCAGCTGCGCCCTGTGCGACAATGCCCCCTGCGATACGGCCTGCACCCATGCCCTCCACCCTTCCAGGCTTCTGCGTTCCATCTGGTTTGCCAACGAACAAACCGCCGCCCTCTCCCTTCCGGAGCAGAATCCCTGTCTGATGTGCAGCGCCCCCTGTGAACACAGCTGCCTGCGTGAAGGGGATGTCCCGATCCGCGATCTGATCAACCGTCTGGTCTACCAGGTCCGTCCCGTGGCAGAAACCCCCGTCCCGCAGGATACCTCCCGTCTGGCTTCGGACATCTGCGGGATTCCCCTGGAAAATCCCTTCCTGCTGTCCTCCTCCGTCGTCTCCAGTTCCTACGACATGTGTGCCAGGGCCTTTGAAATGGGCTGGGCAGGTGCCGCCTACAAGACCATCTGCACGCTGGACATTCATGAAGCCTCCCCCCGCTACTCCGCAATCACCGGAGACAACGGGACCATTATCGGATTCAAGAACATCGAGCAGCTCTCCGACCACAGCGTCACCGAAAACATGGAGATCTTCCGCAGGCTCAAGAAAAACTATCCGTCCAAGTTCCTCCTTGCCTCCATCATGGGGCAGAGTGCCGACGAGTGGAGGGACCTGGCCCGCATGTGCCAGGACAACGGCGCCGATGCGGTGGAGCTGAATTTCTCCTGTCCCAACATGGTCGAAAACGGTCTCGGTTCGGATATCGGAGAGATTCCGGAGCAGGTGGAGCGCTTCACTGAGGCGGCCGTATCCGGCTGCAGCATCCCGGTGCTAGCCAAGCTGACCCCCAGTGTTGCCTCCATGATCCCCTCCGCCCTCGCCGCCAGGCGCGGCGGCGCCAGGGGCATCTCCGCCATCAACACCATCAAGTCGGTGATGGACCTCAACATCCACACCTTTGTCTCCTCGCCTCCGGTCCATGGCGAGTCCGCCGTGGGCGGGTACAGCGGAAATGCCGTACGCCCCATCGCCCTGCGCTTTGTCTCGGAAATCATGGGAGATCCGAGACTGGCTGACCTGCACATGAGCGCCATGGGCGGCATCGAGACCTGGATGGATGCCCTGGACTTCATCCTGCTGGGGGCCCGCTCCGTGCAGGTCACCACCGCGGTCATGCAGTACGGCTACCGCGTGATCGACGACCTGATCTCCGGCCTCAACCTCTACATGGCCGAGAAGGGCTTCGCCCGGATCCAGGATATGACAGGCCTCGGACTGGACAGCCTGAGAAGCAAATCCACCCATCTGGAACGGGACACCGTGCTGTTTCCCAAATTCCTGCATGAAAAATGCATCGGCTGCGGCCGCTGCCGCCTGTCCTGCCGGGACGGGGGGCACCAGGCGATCTGCATGGATGAGAGCGGACGCCCGAAGCTGGACGGGAGCCGCTGCGTAGGCTGCCACCTGTGCCTTCTGGTGTGTCCGGCAAATGCCATCGTCCCATCCGGCAAACGGGTCACTCCCCGACGCTGAGACAGGCCTGATTCTTCCCTGCCCTCATGGCATCTCCCGGAGGTCCTCCTCCCATAGAAAAGGCAGCCCCTTAGCGGAGGCTGCCTTTTTCATGGGGGTCAGGGCCCGCGTCCTGAACACTCCGGTGATCTCCGTCCCGGGCAGGCGCCGCGGTCGGGAAGCCATTATCCGCCTTCCCCGAAACCCGCCCCGCCGCATCCGGGGGGCCTCCCGCCGTCCCTGTCCGCGGCTTTTTATTCCGTGAGGAACCGGAGCACCCTCGGGATAAAGTCCCCGTCCTCCTCATAAAGTCCGTGCCCCTGCTGCGCCTTTATTTCCAGAACCGACCGGGCAATCCCCTGCGCCAGTTCCCGGGAGGCCTGCGGGCCCACCACCCGGTCCAGCTCCCCGCCCAGAACCAGCGTGGGACTGTGAATCCGGTGCAGGCTTTCCCGGGCATCGTGAAGAAGGCATGCGCGGGCCTGGCGGCAGAACCTCTCCCTGCCGCTCTCCCCGACAACCCGTTCCACATACGCTCCCAGCGCCGCCACATTCTGTCCCCGGCGGGTGGTGTACAGGGTTTGTCCCGCATCGGCCATCAGGTCCCGGAAGCGTCCTTCCTCTCCCATTCGAAGCCACCGGGAAATCGTCTCCCGCAGGATCGGATTGGGGCCCGGGGCGCTCACGCACAGCACGAGACGGTCCACCCTCTCCGGGGCCAGGGCTGCCAGATGCTGAGCGATCATGCCGCCCAGGGAAATGCCCACCACGTGGGCCCGGGAGATCTTCTGCTTCTCCATGGCATAAAGGACATCCCGCGCCATGTCCAGGGTGGATGCCCCCTCCGGAACCGGTTCTCTCCGGCTGGGAACCAGTACCCGGAACCTTTCTCCCCACAGGCGGTAGGTCATGGACAGAAGGATTCCCATGCCCCGTACGGTTTTGAGCCCGTCCCCCAGTCCCGGGATCATCACAAGCGCCTTTTCTCCGTTTCCAAAGCAGGCCGCGTCCATTCTCGCCTGATCCGTTTCCATGCTGAAATCGTATGCCATCGCTGTCCTCCCAGGCGGGGAAATCCCCTGTGCTGATCATACAGGGTTTCCCCCTTTTTCCACAGTGCAAAAAAACCCTGCACACACGTGCAGGGCAAAAGCCGGCGGCGCTTCAGTCATGCTCGCGGCGTTCCAGTTCATCCGGATTGATGCTCACCTTCCAGCTCTCCCCGTTCTCCCGGTCCGTCACCACCACGTCATAGCCCATGGCATCCATCATCCTCAGAAACATCTGGGTCCGCATGCTTCCCCGGTAAACCCGGTCGCTGATGGCCGAGCGGTTGTTATATCCCAGTGCAGAGGCCAGCATGGAGAAGGTATAATTCTTGGACTTCATGGCATTGCGAATGCTGTCCTTTTCCCCAAGTCTGCTGTCAGTGTCACCCACCTCATGATAATTCATCTGTTTTCCCTCCCGTGATGCTTGTCCGCTCCAGCCACGCGTGGGTCACTTCGGCCCATTCGTACTGGCGCATATATTCCCCGGAATAGGTTTCCGTCGCCTGGTTCCGGTCATTCAGCCATTCATAAAAATCACAGGGGACCCGTTCCCGGATCACCCCGATCCGTCCGCGCTGCTGAACAAAGATGTCATTCCTGCCCGCCCCGGACAGCGTATCCAGCATGCATTTGCGGATCTGTCTGAAATAGTTTCCCTGTTTGGCAGGATTTCCGCCATGGTTCTCCAGCAGCACCGCCTGAACATCCGCGTTTTCACACAGCGACCCGCGGCTGTCAATCAGGATGGCAAACAGCTCCTTGGCCTTGGCATACCTGAAGTGCAGCGGATTTCCGTCAAAGTACACCTCAAAATTGCCGAATGTCTGAACCCACAGTCCCTTGCGGGTCGCTTCGGTCACGGGATAGCGAAGATCCGCCATCTCCCTGCGGATCATCTCCGCCGTAACCGGTTTGAGAAGGTACCCGCTGGCATGCATTCGAATGGCTTCGCCGGTGTATTCGCCGTAACCCGTGGCGAAAATCAGATTCACCCGCGGATTCAGTTCCCGAAGGGCACGTGCCGTCATCAGCCCGCTGCCCCTGCCAAGATGGATATCCAGGAAGGCCACATCCACCTGGTGGCATTTTGCATGGGCGAGCAGCTTTGCCTCACTGTCGAATGCCACCACTTCCGCTCCCGGTACGGCATCCTTCACCACCTGCTCAAACCCCCTGAGGATCAGGGGTTCATCGTCAATTACGGCTATGCGCATGGCTGTCCCCTCCGTCCTCAGTCCGGATTTGTCCTACGCCCTGCCCTTCCCGGCGGACTGTCCAGGGCCGAAGGGCACAATCTCAGGACAATTATACACACAGTGTGTGACAGTACAGTTACAGTCTTCGATCACTTTCGAAATTTGAAAAGGATTCAGGTCCGGCACATCCTCCGGTCTGTTTCCCGCCTCCGGAAGCGCCGTTTCACCGCGCCTTTCCCGGAAGACTCCCGTTGTCAGCAGGGAGGCCGGGTTCCCTCCGGAATTGTATCACATCCCTGTCAAAATGGCATCCTGTCCTCAGGTCC
>OMRS01000336.1 GCA_900313545.1 uncultured Eubacteriales bacterium
ATATGAACCCGGATCTGATGGGTTCGGCCTGTGAGAAGATGCACATCCAGGAAAGTGGCCCCCCTGAGGGAGGACAAACGGGTCCATTCCGTGACAGAGGGCCGGCCACCTTCCACCACTGCCATCTTTTTTCGGTCCTTCTGGCTTCGGCCGATGGGAGCCTCAATCCGGCCGGACTCCTCTTTCATGCTGCCAAGAACCACGGCCCGGTAATGCTTTTCAAGGCTTCTCTGGCTGAACTGTTCGCCAAGCGCCTGATGTGCCCGGTCGTTTTTCGCCACCACCAGCACTCCGGAAGTATCCTTGTCCAGGCGGTGCACGATTCCCGGGCGGATTTCCCCGCCGATTCCCGACAGGTCCCGGACTGCATACAGCAGTGCATTGACCAGGGTTCCGCCTGGATTCCCCGCCGCAGGATGCACCACCATGCCGGCAGGTTTGTTGACCACGACAATGTCAGCATCCTGATAGAGGAATTCAAGGGGAATGTTCTCCGGAACGATCCCGGGGTCCTCCGCCATGGGAACACTGAGGGTCACTCTGTCCCCCGTCTCCAGGATCCGGGATGGCTTCATTTCAAGTCTCCCGTTGATCTCACAGCGTCCTTCGCTGATCAGGGTGGCGATTCTTGATCTTGAAAACTCGGTACATTCCCTCAAAAAACAGTCAAGACGCTTCTCAGCCTGTCCCTCAGGCACGGTTTTTTCAATGATGTTCATGCTCTTTATCCTCCGGGACATGGCTATCCCCGAAAAGAATTCCTGCGCACAGCACAAGAACGCCAAGGGTGACGGCCATGTCAGCCACATTAAACACCGGAAAGTGTCCCAGACGAAGATAATCGGTCACCTGCCCCAGAAGGAGGCGGTCCAGGAGATTTGAAAGCCCGCCGCCGATGACCATCGACATCGGAACCCACCAAAGCGTACTTCGGGTGCGTGAGAACAGGAGCCAGAGGGTCAGGCCGGCGAGCATCAGCGCGGTCAGGACTAGAATCAGGTTTCCCCTGCCAGAGAGCAGACTGAAGGCCACCCCTGGATTCTTTACGTGAACGATGCCTGCGAATCCGGAAAGAGAAAAAACCTCCGTCCCCACGGGAATGCGGATAATTGCAGATTTGATCAGCTGGTCCAGGACCAGGATGCCCGCTGCGGGCAGCAGTTTCAAAAGGGTCTTCACCTGTCCTCCTTCCGGAAACCAGAAAAATCGGCAGGAGAAAATCCCCTGCCGATGCAATGTTACATCATGTCCTTGAATTCCTTCAGCGCATCCTGCTGCTTGGAGAGGGCCTTGACCGCGGAATCATAGTAGCTGGAAACCTGACGACGCATGGAGTCAAACCGCGCTGTAAGATCGCTGACCTGCTGCTGCGCATTCTCCCGGATTTTGTCAGAATCCATATTGGCCTGGTTCAGGATCTCGTCTGCCTTTTTCTTTGCTTCACCGACGATCTCGTCATACATCTCCTGAGCCTTGGTCAGCAGGAGCCCTGCGCTCTCAGAAGTGCGGGGAACCGGCGCTGCGGCAGGGGCGCTGTTCTTTAGCTGCGCGATCTCTTTCCTGAGCGCTGCGGTTTCCTCTTCCCTGCGGGCCATTTCCTCGAGAATCTCGTTCAGATAGTCATCAACCTCATCCGTGCTGTACCCCGGGACGGAATTCACGGAGGAAAACTCCTTGGACGTGATCTCGTTGATGATGGCGTCGCTGTTTTTCTTGTTCTCAAGATGTTCGATCACGGAATCAAGAAAATCATCCACCTCATCGGAAGGAATCCCTTTGATTTCAGGGGTCAGACTAAACTCTTTATTGGCGATATCCTCAATCGTCATGTCAAGATGCCTCCTTTACACCTAATGGAATGTAAATAACGTAATGCCGAATTTTTGTTTTTTGGTCATCCCGTCCACAGAACACAGGCGGACGCGCCCCCTGCCTTTGAGCGACAGCATGGCCGGAGCCTGCAGCGGAACATCGACCCGCTGACAGGCGCGCCAGTCGACTTTAACAAGCCCCCTGTGGATCGCATCCGCTGCGGCAGCCCTCGAAAGATCAAAGGCTTCCGCCACGAGGACATCTGCCCGAAGGGAGGCAACCGTCGCTTTCCGGTAGGTTCCGCTGACCAGACTGGACTGTGCCGGAAAGGGGATCTGCCTGAACCGAAGGCCGGCTTTCCCTGCCTGGGTCAGATTGTCACGGATGTATTCCTGTGAGGTGTCGACTGCAAATAGATAAACTTGAGAATCCCTGACGATCATATCGCCGACGCAATCCCTTGTCAAGCCCAGGGCCATAAAGGCCCCCAGCACGTCCCGGTGGGACAGGCTCGCATAGCGCGCGTCATAGGCACTGTGCAGGCAGACCAGGGGATACTCCGTAATCTCCGGAGGACATTCACCTTCCGGTACAAAGCAGGCAATGCGGCGCTCCGCATCCGGATATCCACCGAATGCGGTCACG
>OMRS01000018.1 GCA_900313545.1 uncultured Eubacteriales bacterium
GCGGGTCCCTCCCACTTTTCTGAAAATGCTCTTCATTATAGCCATCTTTGGAGGTCTCCGCAACCATGGACGACAGAGAAAACAGGGCTGCGGCACTGGTGCGCTGGCTGCGGTACCGGAACAGGGGGGAAACGGGCGGGGGAGGCCGGCAGCTGCCGAAAGGTCAATGACGGGAAAGGGTTCATTTGCCGGACTCTGCGGTGACGTGTCCCAAAGAGAACAGGGTGAAACAGGGGAATGTCACGGGTCAGACGGGACGAACTGCTGAAAAAGAGCAAATATAAAGGCTCTGCCTTTCGGCAAAGCCTTTATGCGGGATGCTGTCATCCGTGGAGGATGAAGGGAGGATTATTTGCTGATTCCGAGGACGCTCACGTCGGACTGCTTGCCTGCGAAGAGTCCCATGGGCTCCACATGCACGCCGGCAACGGTGACCAGCTTGGTGCCGTTCTGGGCATTGAAGTCATCCTGATAGGGCTGATGGGCGAAGAAGTTGGCGTAGGCGTCGCCGTCATTGACCATGGTATTGGGAGTGACATAGTCATCCACCACGATGATCTCCAGGGTGATGCCTTTCTCGGCGAGCACCTTCTTGGCTTCCTCCAGCACATAGCTGTGAGGATCCAGGGTGCAGACGACCTTCACGGTCTTGCCCTTGAGGGCATCATAGTCCACGGTGGGATCGTAACCGTCGGTGGGGTTTTCCACAACGGAAACGGCCTTGTCATACGTCTTGAAGAAGTCAACGACCTTCTGGCTGAGCACGGCGGCGGCCAGTGCCTTGGTCAGATCCGCATCCTTGTCCGCTTCGTTGACGCTGACCACATTGACATAGGGGGAGGCGGCGTTTTCATAGATCAGGGCATCGGGCAGCTGTGCAGCAAGGGCATAGTTGCCGTTGACCAGACCGAAGTCCACGTCAGCCAGGACGTTGGGAACCATGGCGGCTTCCACTTCCTCGAAGGTGATGCCCAGGGGGTTCTCCTCGATATCGGCGACGGTAGCGGTGATGCCGGCGCTCTCCTTGAGCTTGATCACGCCCTGGGCCTGCAGCAGCAGCAGGGCACGGCCTTCATTGGTGGCGTCATTGGGAAGGGCGATCTTGATCGCGTCAGCCAGGGCTGCGCTGAGGGAAAGGACCAGGACAAGGGCCAGAGCCAGAGTAATCAGTTTCTTCATGTGGAAAAATCTCCTTTCAGATATTCAGGTTCCTATTCAGTATCCGGTTGCCCGGTTTCTGACTTTGCCAGGAGACAGGCTCGTCTGCCGCCCTGGCGGGAGGGGACCGTCTCCAAAGTCGATGGGTGAATTATAGGACAGGGCCGGAGGAGAAGCAAATATGAAAAAGATATGGTTGGCCATAGCCTCTGTCTATAACGCCCCTCGTGCAGGGATTTGCACAATGGATGAAAGCATGTTATAATCCCGGCCGATTGTGAAGCTGAAAAAATGCAGGACTGTCAGATGATTTCGCTTTTCGGGGAGTGCCCTTCCAGGCAGTAGCGCTTGATGGCTTCAAAGGTTTCCGGGCTGAGATCGTGTTCCACCTTGCAGGCATCCTCCTGGGCGGTTTCCTTGGAGACGCCCAGACTTTCAAACATCTGGGTCAGGAGGACGTGGCGCTCATAGATGGAGATGGCGATCTCCCGGCCCTTTGCAGTCAGACGGATATGATTGTGCTCGTCAACTGTGACCAGGCCCTGATCCTTCATCTGGCGCAGCACGATGGAGACGGTGGGCCGGGAATAGTTCAGGTGGTTGCAGATGTCCACGGCGTGAACCTCGGGTTTGGCCAGGGACAGGATATGGATGGTTTCCAGATAGTTTTCAACGGCTTCCGTGACAGCCATTCGATCACCTCCGTTTGCCGATTTAGTACATTCTAACATTTTTTCAGAAGAGCAACAACCGCTATTTTGCCATCGCTGCCGGGAACCCCGGCGGGGATGATGTGCCTGAGGGCAGAAAGGAAACAACATGGACAACAAGAATTACGAAGAGGTTGAGGATATCGTGGAATTCACCAATGAAGAGGGAGACACCATGAACCTCCGGCTGCTGGATTATTTCTACTATAATGGAGAGGAATACGCCTTCTTTGTGGATGCCGAAAACACTGAGGACGAAGAGGGAGATCTGTTCATCATGCATGTCAACTCCTTCACCGACGAGAACGGCGAGGAGATGGAGGAGTTTGAGTCCCCCGATGATGAACTGCTGCCGGCCCTCATCGAGGCGGCCAAGACCAAGTTTGACATCGTGGACCTGGATGAGGAGTGACGGAGGTCGTCCGTGAATGACCTGCTGAGGACCAAGCTGGCCAGTCTGCCTACCTGCCCCGGATGCTATATCATGAAGTGTCAGGGGGAAATCATCTATGTGGGCAAGGCGGTCAATCTCAAAAACCGGGTCAGCCAGTACTTCCACGCCTCCAGGTCCCACACCGTCAAGGTGCGGGCCATGGTGGCCAGAATAGATGATTTTGACATCGTGCTGTGCGACACCAACCTGGAGGCGCTGATTCTGGAGTGCAACCTGATCAAGCGCCACAGGCCCCAGTACAACATTCTTCTCAAGGATGACAAGCACTATCCCTATCTGCGCATCAATGTGCAGGATCCCTTTCCCCGCATCGAGATCGTGCGCCGCGTGGAACGGGACGGAGCGCGCTACTTTGGCCCGTACATGGGAACCACGGGGGTGCGCTCCGTACTGGAGGTGCTGCGCCAGATTTTTCCCCTGCGCACCTGCCAGAAGGAGATCCGTCCGGACGGGGGGCAACGGCCCTGCCTGCACCATCAGGTGGGGGAGTGCGGGGCTCCCTGTGCCGGACTCATCTCCCGTGAGGAATATGGGGAGATCGTCGGGGAAACCCTGGATTTCCTGAGCGGCAGAAGCGGACAGGTTCTCAGCCGCCTGACGGATCAGATGAACGAGGCTGCCCGGGGAATGCACTACGAACAGGCGGCCCGCATCCGGGACCGCATCCGGGATGCCCAGAAGCTGTTTGAACAGCAGAAGGCCTTCAATGTCCGGGGCGGAGAGAGGGACATCCTGGCGGTGGTGACGGATGAACTGGATGCCATGGTCTGCGTGGTGTTTGTACGCGGCGGTGCCATGATCGGAGCGGAGAACTATCCCCTGGAGGGCGCAGGAGATCAGTCTCACGGGGAAATCCTCTCCCAGTTCCTGATTCAGTACTACGATGAGGGACGTGTCCCTCCCTCCGAAATTCTGTGCGAGGAGCTGCCGGAGGGACTGGAAGACCTGTCCCAGGCGCTCTGCGGGCGTGCCGGGCGCACGGTGCGGATTCTGGAACCCCAGCGGGGACAGAAGCACCAGCTGGTGGAAATGGCCGTGAAGAATGCCCGGGATGCGCTGGAAAAGCGCAATGCCGGCCTGGCCCGGGAACGGGAGCGGACCATCGGGGCCTGTGAGGCTCTGGGCCGGGCGATTGGAATGGACCATGTTCCCCGGCGCATCGAGGGATATGACATTTCCAACACTCAGGGCCAGCTCTCCGTGGCCAGCATGGTGGTGGCCATCGACGGGGTGGCGGCCCGCAAGGAATACCGGCGTTTCAGAATCAAGACCGTTGAGGGCGCCAACGATTTCGCTTCCATGAATGAGGTGCTGTCAAGGCGGCTGAACCGGGCAACGCAGGAAAGGGAGGCGCTGCAGCAGGCGGGAACCTTCCCGCCGGAAGGCGGGCTGACGGGGTTTGCGGATCTGCCGGACCTCATCGTCATCGACGGCGGTCCCCAGCAGCTGCGCTTTGCCCGGGAGGGCATGCACGCTCTGGGGTATGACATTCCCATCTGCGGCCTGGCCAAGCGGCTGGATGAGATTTTCCTGCCGGATCAGGAGGAGAGCATCCTTCTTGACCGCAAGTCCCCGGCCCTGCATCTGATCCAGCGGGTCCGGGACGAATCCCACCGCTTTGGCATTACCTATCACAGATCCCTTCGCCAGAAGGCCTCGGTCCATTCCAGCCTGGAGGACATTGCGGGCATTGGCCCGGCACGACGGCGCGCGCTTCTGGCCTTCTTTAAATCCATCAGGAATATTTCCGAAGCCTCGGTGGAGGAACTGATGCAGGTGGACGGCATCGGTGAGAGCCAGGCCGGGGAAATCTACCGGCATTACCATCCGGATCAGCCTCCGGAAACGGAGGAGGCACAGGTCTGAGAAAGGAGGAGCCATGGTCAGAAAAAACCAGTCCGTTCTTCGACTGCTGGACGTGCTGTGCGACGTGGTGCTGGTGTTCATCGCCTACCTGATCGCCATCGGGCTCCGCTTTGACGTGCTGCCCGGCAGGGTCAGCATCCCCATGAACAGCCTGCGCTTTGTGGTGATCGCGGCTGCCTATTCCTTCCTGGTGGCCGGCGGGTATGCGGTTTGCCGGGTCTACGAGACGGACCGTTACCGGGAGGCGGGCAGCAGGATGGCCAGCGTGCTGGGGGTCAACACCGTGGGGACCCTGGTGCTGATGGCCCTCCTCTATGTGTTCCGTGCGGAGCATGTGTCCCGTCTGGCCCTGCTGATGTTCTTCCTCATCTCCAGCGCGCTGGTGATCGGGAAGCATCTGGTTCAGGACGCGCTCACGCGTACCCTGCGGGCCAGGGGATACAACCTCAAGCATGTGGTGGTGGTGGGCAACGGTGCGCTGGCCAGACAGTACATTGAGGAAGTCCGCAGCAAACCGGAACTGGGCATCAGCGTGGACGGATATGTCAGTGCCGTGGAAAAGCCTGACCTGGGAAAACCCATGGGAGCCTATGAGGATCTGGAGAAGATCCTGCAGGACAAGGAGTTTGACACGCTGGTGGTTGCGCTGGAGCCCCATGAGATTGCCCATATGAAGCAGGTGCTGATGGCAGCGGAAAAGGAGGGAATCCGTCTGGAGATGATTCCCTTCTACAACGAGCTGTATCCTGCCCACCCCGTGATCGAGAGCATCGGGAAGACCAAGCTTGTGGACCTGAGGGCCACTCCCCTTGACAACGTGCTCAATGCGTTCATCAAGAGGAGTTTTGACCTGGTGGCATCCCTGGTGCTGATCGTGGTGCTCTCCCCCCTGATGCTGCTCATTGCCCTGGGGGTGAAGCTTTCCAGCCCGGGTCCTGTGCTGTTTGCGCAGGAGCGCATCGGCAGGAACAAAAAGCCCTTCAGGATGCTGAAATTCCGCAGCATGCGCCAGGAAAGCGATCCCAATGGCTGGACAACGGATGCAGACGGGCGGAAAACCTTCTTTGGAAGCCTGATCCGCAAGTTCAGCTTGGATGAACTGCCTCAGCTGTTCAATGTGGTGACGGGCAGCATGAGCCTGGTGGGACCGCGCCCCGAGATCCCCTTTTTCGTTCGCCGTTTCAAGGAAGAGATCCCTCTGTACCTGGTCCGCCAGCAGGTGCGCCCCGGCATGACCGGATGGGCACAGGTCAACGGGCTCAGAGGCGACACCTCCATTGAGGACCGGGTGGTTTACGATATCTACTATATCGAGAACTGGAGCTTCGCCATGGATATCCGCATCCTTGTGCGGACGCTGCTTGGGGGAATGGTGAACAACGAGGTGGTTTCCGGAGCTGCCGGCAGGAAAAGGAATCCGGACTGAACTGTGCGGGTGGAAAAGACGATTTGGGCTTTGACATTGCCTGTTTCAAGCGGTAAAATTATGGCAATTCAATAACGATTCAAAACGGCTGCAGAGGTTTTGCGCGAGGTCGGTGTTCCCCGCTGTACGGGAAAGCGCTGACAGGATTCGACCGATCATCTGAAAGAGGAGAAGATACCATGAAGAAAAGAATTCTTTCCATGCTCATCTGCCTGGTGCTGCTGTGTGCCACGACAGTTCCTGCTCTGGTGGTTGCGGAAATACATATCTACCACGCAGACGGATCGGTCACCACCTATGAGAAAACACAGAGGCAAAACAAAAAGAAGAAAAGGAAGTCGACACGGTCGTCGCGGTCCAACTGGGTGCAGACGCCGTATTATCCGGGCGCCTATCCCGGAACTGTGTACTACAATGAGCCGGTGTATGATCCTTACGGATATACGGAGATTCCTTACGCATATTCACAGATCCCCTATGCGTATCCGCAGGTCCCCTATAATGCTGCTCAGGCTCAGTATGAAGCCAGTATTCCGTATCTGTACCCCTCTGCAAACGCGCCGGCAAACGGGGGAACCGCGGTTGCGCCGAATTACGGCCAGCCGGCGACTCAGCCGAACTATGGCCAGCCGGCGACCCAGCCGAACTACGGCCAGCCGGCGGCTCAGCCGAACTACGGCCAGCCGGCGACCCAGCCGAACTATGGCCAGCCGGCGACCCAGCCGAATTACGGTCAGCCGGCGACCCAGCCGAACTATGGCCAGTCGGCGACCCAGCCGAACTATGGCCAGCCGGTGACGCAGCCTGCCGCTCAGTCCGGAAACGGCCTGCAGCCTGCCAGCCAGCCGGCAACGCAGCCTGCCACCCGGCCGAATAA
>OMRS01000043.1 GCA_900313545.1 uncultured Eubacteriales bacterium
GATTCTATGCCGGAGATAGGGAATGCAAATGTCCGCCTTATTACAGAAATTAATCTGAATCATTTCTTTGAAAATGTCATGTCACTGATTCAGTAGAATGGTTGGGCTGAGCTGAGGATTTTCTGCAGTCATTACACCGCATATCAAAGGATTCGTTCTCTCCAAATGCACTGGACGCCGCTCATAAGCTGATTGGCTCAGGTTATGAAGCGTGTATCACCGGCGGTGCTGCGTGCGATCCGATCACGGAAACCGAGATTAGAGATTTTGACAATAGACTCCCGCACTCACCTTGAGAATTTCGTGCAGGATTATCCTAAGATCGAATCAAATGTAACCATAGACGTTTTATCGTCAGGAGGAAAACGGCATGAGCGCATTTGGCCGTTCAAGCCCCGCTTCCGGCAATTCTCCGCATTGCTGCAAAAGACTTGTCACCCTTCATGCTTTGGGTTAAAATCTCCCAACAACGTTCCCGCACCTCGTTTTGTACTCCGTTTTCACCGTCAGATTTCGACTCAGGAAAGGAATCGATTATGACCAAGGAATGGTGGCACGATCTGGTCGGATACCAGATTTACCCCAAGAGTTTTCAGGACTCCAACGCAGACGGCATTGGAGATCTTCCAGGCATTCTCCAGCGTCTTGACCATCTTCAGGAACTGGGGGTCAGCCTGATCTGGCTTTCTCCCTGCTTTAAATCCCCTCTTGCAGATCAGGGGTATGACATCTCTGACTATCGCGACATTGATCCCCGGTTCGGTACCATGGAAGACCTGGACCGACTGATTCTGGAAGCAGGAAAAAGAGGGATCCGAATCATTCTGGACCTGGTGGTCAATCACTGCTCCGATGAGCACCCCTGGTTCAAAAAAGCCTGCGAAGATCCTGAAGGGCCCTATGCCGAGTATTTCTATATCCGCAAACTGGCCCCCGGGGATCCCCTGCCCTGCAACTGGCGCAGCTACTTCGGCGGTCCGGTATGGGACCGGCTTCCCGGACACGAGGAGTATGTATACCTGCATGTCTTCCACAAAAAACAGCCGGACCTGAACTGGGAAAATCCCCGGCTCCGGGAAGAAGTCTATGAGATGATGAACTTCTGGCTGGATCGCGGCATTGCCGGCTTTCGGATCGATGCCATTATCAACATCAAGAAGGTGCTCCCCTTCCGGGACTATCCGCCGGACCGTCCGGACGGACTGTGCTCCATGGGCACCATGCTCTCCAATGCGACAGGGGTCCTCAGCTTCCTTCACGAGATGTCCGAGCGGACTTTCAGCCCACACAACGCTTTTGCCATCGAGGAGCTGTTTGACAACCGGCCGGAGGATCTCCCGGAGTTCATCGGACCGGACGGCTGTTTTTCCTCCATCTTTGACTTCGCCCCCACGATGATCAACCGGTCCGCCAAAGGCTGGTATGACACGGCACCGGTGGACCCTGACCAGTACCGGGATGCCTGCTTTGCTTCCCAGGCTCTGGCAGAGGGCGTTGGCTTCATGTCCAACATCATCGAAAATCACGACGAGCCCCGCGGGGTCTCCCACTATATTCCCGAAGGCACGTGTACGGACACAGCCAAAAAAATGCTAGGCGGCCTGTGCTTCCTGCTGCGCGGCATTCCCTTCTTCTATCAGGGGCAGGAGATCGGCATGGAGAACAGCACCTTCAAGGGAATTGAGGAGATCGATGACTGCTCCTCCCGTGCCGAGTACGAGGCCGCGCTTTCCGCAGGGATGAGCCCTGAAGACGCCCTCCGGGCGGTTGCCCATTTCACCCGGGATAATGCCCGCACCCCCTTCCAGTGGACCTCAGGGCGCAATGCCGGCTTTACGGAGGGCACTCCCTGGCTCCCGCTCAACGCCAATTATCCCCGCATCAACCTCCAGTCCCAGGAGAAGGATCCGGATTCCGTCTATCAGTTCTACCGCCGGATCATCGCTCTGCGGAAGAATCCCCTCTGGAAGGAAACGCTGGTCTACGGGGAGACCCGTCCGGTTTTGACCGACCTGCACCATGTCATGGCTTACCTGCGGAAGGGAGAAAAGACGCTGCTGGTGATCGGCAATTTCAGCCCTGAAGCCCGGAATCTGACCCTTCCGGTCACTCCCAGAAAACTTCTGCTGTGCAACCTTCCCGGCAAAACCTGGACAGGCCGGAGCCTGGAGATGGAAGGATATCAGTTCATGGTCTTCCTTGTAGACGACTGAAAACTTCAGCCGCCCCGGCCGCAGCATCGGCTGTTTGCCAGCATGAAAAAAGCTCCTGCCGGGAGACATGAAAAACGGGAATTCTGAGATGTTCACGTCCATCTCCCGAAAAAGGGGCGGAAAGACTTCCCCGATGTTGCCCCATCACGCGCCGGTCGTTTTCCCTCACGGGCTCCTCACTCGTGGATTTCGAGCGGCAGCCCGTCCGGGTCCCTGAAGAAGGTCATCCGTCCCTGTGTCAGCGGATCCACGCGGACCGGCTCACAGTCAATTCCTGCTGCCTTCAGTTCCCTGACGGTTTCAGGGACCGAAGCCACCCTGAAGGCCAGATGGCGCAGCCCGCAGGCTTCCGGGTTGGTTACGCGCCGTGGCCTCTCCTTCATGATGAACAGTTCAAGCTCCGTCTCCTCATTGATCCTGAGATCGATTTTCCAGTCATCCCGTTCCTTTCGGTACACTTCGCGGATCACTTCAAATCCCAGACGTCCGTGGTAAAAGTCCATTGCAGCCTCCTTGTCGGAGCAGATCACGGCAATGTGATGGATTTCGCTCAGTTTCATACTGCATCCTCCTGTTTTCCCGCAGCAGCCCCGGAGAAACCGTTGCCGCTGCCGGGGTTCCTTCTCTGTTTTCATCCTTCCCTCAATCAGAAAAAGCCGGTGCATCAGGGTGCATCGGCTTTTTGTTTCTTTATCCTCTCACCATGGCGGTTTCAAGGGTCCTTTTCATCTGCTGAAGCTCCCCCTCGCTGCACGAGACCAGATGCCCCGGCGAAACCTCCGCCAGCGGGAACCCCCCTGCTCCGGGTGCGGGCGCGTACTCCACGCGCTTTCTCCTGCGTTCCGTCAGCGGATTCGGCTGCGGAATCGCCGAGAGAAGGGCCTGCGTATAGGGGTGAAGCGGACAGCGGTACAGTTCATCGCTGGGGGCGACCTCCACCAGCCTTCCCTTGTACATGACTCCCACACGGTCCGAAAAATACTTGACCACCGAGAGATTGTGGGCAATGAAGAGGACAGTCAGTCCCATCTCCTTCTTCAGGTCCGACAGAAGATTGATGACCTGTGCCTGTACCGAAACGTCCAAGGCGGAGACCGGTTCATCCGCGATGATCATCCTGGGCTGGCAGATCACCGCACGGGCAATGCCGATGCGCTGGCGCTGGCCCCCGGAGAATTCATGGGGATAACGCCCCGCATGTTCCTCTGTCAGACCGACCCGGTTCAGGATGGCAATTACCCGGCTGTGAACCTCCTGCCGGCTGATGCCCTGCAGGCGCAACCCCTCTCCCACGATTTCCTCCACGGTCATTCTGGGATTCAGGGACTCCACCGGGTCCTGAAAAACCATGGAAATGTTCCGGGTCACAAAGCTGCGGGTCTCCCGGCTGACCTGGCCGGAAATCAGCCGTCCATCAAAGGATACCGTGCCGGAGGAGGGCTTTTCAAGGCGCAGGATCATCCGTCCTGTCGTGGTCTTGCCGCACCCGCTTTCTCCCACAAGGCCAAATACCTCTGCGCGGTTCACATCGAAGGTCACGTCCTCCACCGCACGCACCACAACGCGCTTGCGTCCGAATCCGTCACGGAACTCCTTGGTGAGGTGACGGACCTGAAGGAGTGGTTCAGTGTTGTTCATCGGCTGCCTCCTTCATCCTTCTGATACGTTCCCGGAGAGACTCGGACATTTCAATCCGGGGGGCTTTGGGATGCAGCAGCCAAGTGGCTGCCATATGCGTTTCGCTCAGGCGAAACAGCGGCGGCTCACGTTCAAAATCAATAGCGAGGGCATAGGGATTCCGGGGAGCAAATGCATCTCCGTGAATCTCCTGACTCATGTCTGGGGGCGCACCCGGAATGGCTTCCAAACGCCCGCGGGTCTCCATGTCCGGCATGGATCCCAGAAGCGCCCAGGTATAGGGATGCGCAGGATGGAAGAAGATTTCCTCGGTGGTTCCTTTTTCCACGATCTTTCCCGCATACATGACCTCGATGCGGTCCGCCATCTGGGCAACCACGCCCATGTCATGGGTGATGAAGACCACCGACAGCCCGCGCTTTTGCTGAAGTTCCTTGATCAGTTCAAGGATCCTGGCCTGGACGGTGACATCCAGTGCGGTGGTAGGTTCGTCGCAGATCAGGATTTCCGGGTCACCCGCCAGCGCAATCGCAATGACAATCCGCTGGCGCATTCCTCCTGAAAACTGAAAGGGATACTGTTCAATACGCCGCTCCGGTTCATCA
>OMRS01000036.1 GCA_900313545.1 uncultured Eubacteriales bacterium
ACCGCCTGCTCAAGAAGGTCTATGAGGAGCGGCCGTTGCTGATCGACATGGTGATGAACGCGCACCCCATCGCCAGGGACATGCTGCTGGGAGCCCTGCTGGCAAGGGCAGAGTCCATCAAAGAAGAAATGAAGGACGTTCCCGCTCGAATCACGACCTCCTGCGCGCTGGATGACCATGAACGCCATGATTTTTTCCTGCAGATGGGGTTTGATGATTACAACGGCCTGGAGCTGTTTGCGCTCAAGGTGCCGGACCTGACGGATAACCGGCATAATTATCCACCCATCGGGACCTCCATTGTGGATGTGGACCTGAAGACCCGGAAGCGGCGTGAGGAATTTCTTCTCCGAATGGAAAGCCTGGGAGCAGACCAGCATGCGGATGAATGGCTTACCGGCAAAATGCGCGGAGTGGTGTTCATCGCCAAGGCGGTATACTACGGATCGGATTTTGCAGGGGGAATCATCGTGGTGGGCGATGAACGGGAGGCCAACCTGGACTTTGTCGGTGTTGAAACCAGATGGAGAGGGAAAGGCGTGGCCAGTTCCCTGATCGATGAATCTCTCCTGCAGCTGGGACGCCAGGGCGTGCCCTATCTGGTGGCCAGGGCGGAGCGGCGCAACAACCGGGCCATGAAAGTATTCCGCAAATGCGGATTTGACTGGATCAGAACCGAGGAACTCTTGTTGGGAAAGGATATTTAAGGAGGTAGAAACGATGGCAATCTCGCTGGTGGGCAGTTTTACTGCGCTGGTTACCCCGTTTTGTCCTGATGGAAGCATCAACTTTCCAAAGCTGAAGGAACTGGTGGAATGGCAGGTACAGCAGGGCTCCGACGGAATCGTTGCCCTGGGTACGACGGGTGAGTCGAGCACCATGAGCCATGAGGAGGACCGCAGGGTCGTGGACTGCGTGCTGGAGACGGTAAACCGGCGCATCCCGGTCATCTGCGGAGCCGGTTCCAACTGTACCCAGACTTCCCTGGAAAAATCCAGGGAATATGCGGAGGCTGGCGCGGACGGGCTGCTGCTGATCACTCCCTATTACAACAAGGCCAACGATGAAGGCATGTACCGCCACTTTATGACCGTGGCGGACCAGGTGGACCTGCCCATTATCCTGTATAATGTTCCCGGACGGACCGGATGTGCCATCAGCATTCCCTGCCTCGACCGTCTGGCGGATCATCCCCATATCGTGGCCATCAAGGAAGCCAGCGGCAGCATCAGCTACGCAGCCCATGCGGCGGCGGTGGCAGGCAGCCGGCTTGCCCTGCTGTCCGGCAATGATGACATGGTGGTCCCGATTCTGAGTCTGGGCGGCACCGGTGTCATTTCCGTGGTGGCCAACGCCTTCCCGGCCATGATGCACGAGATGGTGTCTGCCTTTCTTGGCGGCGATGTGAAAAAGGCAACCGCTATGCAGCTGAACATGATCCCCCTCGTGGATGCGATGTTCTGCGAGGTGAATCCGATCCCCGTGAAGGAAGCGATGAACCAGATGGGCATGGAGGTGGGCGGATACCGTCTGCCGCTGTACGAAATCTCACAGAAGGGACGCGCCCAGGTGAAGGCGGCGCTGGAGGGGATGAAGGCATGAAGATCGTACTTGTCGGCAATGGGAAGATGGGACAGATGATCCGCAGCCTGTGCGGGGAAAAGCCGGATGCGGACGTCGTGGCGATGGTGGGCCCCGGGGATACGGAATCCGTGGAGGCGGCGCCTCGCGCGGACGTGATGATGGATTTTTCCTATCCTGGGAACCTTCGTCCCATGCTTGAAAAGGCGGTCAGGGAGAAGACGCCTCTGGTGATCGGGACCACGGGACTGGGGGAGGAGGGCGATGCCCTCATCCGGGAAGCCGCCGGGAAGATCCCCATCGTCTATGCCAGCAATTATTCCACCGGTGTGACGGTGCTCGCAAGGCTGACCCGCCTGGCATCCCAGGCGCTGGGGGAGGATTTTGATATCGAAATCGTGGAGACGCATCACCGCATGAAGGAGGATGCGCCCAGCGGCACGGCCAAAACACTGGCACAGTGCGCCAATACCGGGCGCGGCGTCCCGTATGTGTATGGCCGTGAGGGACGGCCCGGGAAAAGGGGTAATGAAATCGGGGTCCACGCGCTGCGGGGAGGAACCGTGGCCGGGGAGCACAGGGTGATCTTCTACGGCAACATGGAGGAGATCGAGCTCAGACACCGGGCGGACAGCCGGGAAATCTTTGCAAGGGGCGCGCTGAGGGCAGCCCAATTCGCAGTCGGGGCAAAGCCCGGCCTGTATTCGATGGAAGATGTACTGTTTCCGGAAGGATAAGGAGTGGACAGATGGACGCTAACGAGATTATCGAGAAAATCCGCAGGGCTGAAAAGAAAACCCCCGTCAAGGTGATGCTCCGGCTGAAGGAGGAGGTCGCCTTTGAAGGGTGCCATGTGTTCGGTGGCCCGGAGGGAATGACGGTATTCGGGGACTGGAAGGTGATAGAGCCGGTGCTGCAGGCAAACCGCGACCGGATCGTGGACATGGTTCTGGAGTGCGACCGGCGCAACAGCGCTCTTCCGCTGCTTGATCTCAAGCAGATCGATGCCCGGATTGAACCGGGCGCGGTGATCCGCGACCAGGTGGACATCGGACACGGAGCGGTGATCATGATGGGCGCGATCATCAATATCGGAGCGGTGATCGGCGAGGGAACCATGATCGACATGGGGGCCGTGCTGGGAGGCCGGGCCATCGTGGGAAAGAACAGCCATGTCGGCGCAGGCGCCGTACTTGCCGGGGTGGTGGAACCGCCCAGTGCAAAGCCGGTGACGGTGGGCGACAACGTGCTCATCGGCGCCAATGCGGTGGTGATTGAAGGTGTCAGCATCGGCTACGGGGCCGTGGTGGCTGCGGGCGCCGTGGTCACGCAGGACGTGCCTCCCCGGGCCGTGGTGGCCGGGGTTCCGGCCCGTGTCATCAAGATGCGGGACGAGGGCACGGATGCCAAGACCATGCTGGTGGATGCGCTTCGGGAACTGTAAAGTATGAACCCTGCAGACAGGCGGATGCCGGGACTGCAGGGTCTCTTTATGAAAAGCTGAAGGATCGCGAGGGAAGGAGAGACCGGCGATGGAGAAGGAGGATGAGCTTCAGATCCCCTGGCTTGAGCGGATTGACAAGCCGGAGGACGAGAAGACGGAAATTGAGCGCGTCGAGTACTTGACCATGCTGGAAGAGCTGGAATACAAATAGTCCGCAAATACAACATCTGGCACAATCCCTCCTCCGGGAAAGGGGTATTCTCCACATTTTGAGAAAAAAGACCGCTTCACGGGAGATGAGGGCGGGATGCCGGGAAAACACCTGAGAATCCCGCTGCACTTTTGCAGAAAAAACCGGAAAATCATGATTGACTTTAAAAAGATGGAATGATAGTATGTGCATGTTTGTCAAGCGGGCAGGGAGAATTGCCTGCGCGGGCAGACAGAAGGGGGGCTGGAAAGCATGACGATTGAGGACCTTCAGAAGGCGGAGTCCCGCGTGGCGGGGACGAAGCTGGTTCTGCGCGCACTCGCCGGAAACCAGGTACGGTGTGCCTATGTGGCAGACGATGCGGATCTGCTGCTGACCCAGCGTGTGGTGGATCGCTGTTATGAACAGAATCTCCCCTGTGTGCACGTGTCAACCATGCAGGAGCTGGGCAGGGCGGCAGGCATCGCCGTCGGTGCGGCGGCTGCATGCATTCTCCGCTAACAAGCCTGTAACTTCCCGCAGGGGAGGTTTACATAACATCATCAGCAAGTAAATGTTCCAATAAACGAGAAAAAAATAGGAGGTGCTTCCATGCCAACGATCAATCAGTTGATCCGCAACGGAAGAAAGGCGATCGCAGCAAAGCCGACCGCACCTATCCTGCAGAAATGCCCTCAGAAGAGAGGCGTTTGCCTGTCTGTCAAGACCACGACGCCCAAGAAGCCGAACTCGGCTCTTCGGAAAATCGCCCGTGTTCGTCTGACCAATGGAATTGAGGGTACCTGCTATATCCCGGGTATCGGTCACAATCTCCAGGAGCACTCGGTTGTACTGATCCGTGGCGGACGTGTCCGTGACCTTCCTGGTGTTCGTTATCACATCATCCGTGGCGCTCTGGACGCCGCCGGCGTGGACAAGCGCAGGCAGGGCCGTTCCAAGTACGGCGCAAAGAGACCCAAGAAGTAAGCTTCGGGTTTCTCAGGCGGCAGCCTCCCAGTATCGGAGGATCTGTCGGTCCGGACGGTTGGCCGGTCGCGAGGCAGGCTGAACCTTCATGTATTGGAACAGCATGAAGGCAGGGGCCTGCTGGCAGGACCGCGTGCTAGATTCATGACGGAATGCTTTTGCTGAGGCAGGACGCCGTGACCGGGTCGGGCCATGCAACATATTACTATGGCGGATGATTTCCGTCGGACTAAGTATCAGGAGGTAACCCCCATGCCAAGACGTGGTTTTATTCCGAAGAGGGAAGTGCTCCCGGATCCGGTGTATGGGAATACTGTCATCACCAAGCTGATCAATCAGATCATGCTGGATGGCAAGCGCGGAATCGCGCAGTCGGTCTGCTATGATGCACTGAACATGGTTGCCAAGAAGACTGGCAAGGATGCCATGGAAGTGTTCAACGACGGGTTGCAGAACATCCTGCCCAGCCTTGAAGTCAAGGCCCGTCGTGTCGGTGGTGCCACCTATCAGGTGCCTATCGAGATTCGTGCGGAGCGCCGTCAGACCCTGGCGCTGCGCTGGCTGGTGGACTTCTCCCGCAAGCGCGGCGAGAAGACCATGGCTGAGAGACTGTGCAACGAAATCATCGATGCAAGCAACAACACGGGCAATGCCGTGAAGCGCAAGGAAGAAATGCATCGTATGGCGGAATCCAACAAGGCTTTCGCTCACTATCGCTGGTAATTTTGCAGACGACAGCCGCGGCCATCCGGCCGCGGTTGTATTGAAAAAAGGAGATAATACATGCCTAGAACCCATGCATTGAACATGGTCCGCAATATCGGAATCATGGCTCACATAGATGCAGGTAAGACCACCACCACTGAACGCATCCTGTTTTACACGGGAAAAACGCACAAAATTGGTGAGGTCCATGAAGGCGCTGCGACGATGGACTGGATGGAGCAGGAGCAGGAGCGCGGAATCACCATCACCTCTGCAGCGACCACCTGTTTCTGGAAGGATCACAGGATTAACATCATCGACACTCCCGGTCACGTGGACTTCACGGTGGAGGTTGAGCGTTCCCTGAGAGTTCTGGACGGTGCCGTGGCGGTTTTTGCTGCCAAGGGCGGCGTCGAGCCCCAGTCCGAGACCGTATGGCGTCAGGCGGAGCATTATCAGGTTCCGCGTATCGCTTATGTCAACAAGATGGATATCGTGGGCGCTGATTTCTACCACGTGATGGAGCAGATG
>OMRS01000166.1 GCA_900313545.1 uncultured Eubacteriales bacterium
CTGATGGCGGAGATGGGTGAACCGGAGCGCGTGTTTGTCAGCAGCGAGGGGGACGGGAACATCATGCAGGCCGGTTACCGGCAGGGCCGGCGCATCCTGGAGTCGAAGGATGAAATCACAGCGGTCTTTGTGGTCAAGGACATGATGGCGCTGGGCGTCATCCATGGGCTGACGGAGGGCGGGGTACAGGTGCCGGAGCAGATCTCGGTCGTCGGATATGACGGGATCAACGAAGCCGCCCTGCCAATGGTCGGACTGACCACGGTTGCGCAGCCCAGGATGGAGATGGCGGAAAAGATGATCGATATTCTGCGGGGCAAGGCGGAAGATGCAAACCCGGCACCGGAGCACTGGCTGGCAGAGCCCCGGCTTGTCGTGCGCCGGAGCACCGCCCCCGTGCGGATGAAATAAACTCAGGTTTGGACAGGAGGTACCTGTTTAAATAAATCAGCCGACAAAAATGAAGGAGGCACACACCATGAAAAAGGCAGCGCTTATCGTCGCAATGATCCTCTGCATGTCCTTCCTGCTTCCCGTTTTCGCATCCGCGGAAACCGAAGTACAGAAGGCAATTGCCCAGGCCGCTTCCATGAGCTGGGACGAACTGCTCGCCAAGGCGAAGGAAGAGATCGGGGACAACGAACTCAAGATCTACAGCAATACTTCCCGCGTGAATGAGAGCACCTTCACTGAAAAGACCGGTATCAAGATCGCCGAGCCGATGAATCCCAACGACAGCCAGATCTACGAGATGCTGGAGCAGGAAGTCGGCAACGGTGTGTACGGTCCCGACGTGGTCCTTCTGCAGGACTGCTTCATGCTCATGAACTATGCCATTGCCGAGGGCTGGCTGGAGAACTATGTGCCTGAAGCCTACAAGGCCAACATGCTTGAATCCGATCAGAATCCGCTGGTGTGCGTCTACCTGAACCGCCTGTTTATCTATAACGACGGCGGCGACAAGGAAGTCAAGCGCTTCAAAAACGTCTGGCAGTTCACGGATCCGGAGTTCAAGGGCACCGAGTTCAAGAATCCGACCACCGAGAAATCCAGCATGAACTTCCTCATCAGCCTGACCAGTGAAAAGTGGCAGGCCAGGCTGGCGGAGGCTTACAAGAGCTATTACGGCAAGGACTGGGAAAGCACAGGGGAGTTCAAGAACATCTCCTATGAGTGGATCTACAAGTTCCTGATGAACTGCACCTTTGTATCCAAGGACAGCACCATTGCGGCGGATGTCGCCAACGGCGCCGCGGGTTCTGTGGGTCTGTTCGTCTTCTCCAAGCTGCGCTCCGTGGATGCCACGAATATGAGGGTCTGCGCCAACGACGGGATCGAGGGCTTCGCGGGCCTGATGTACCCGATCTACAGCATGGTCGCGGCAAACGCGAAGTATCCCTACACGGCCTGCCTGTACATCAATTATCTGCTGTCCGAGGAAGGCTATGGCAAAATCTTTGGCAGCCAGATGGGCACCTATTCCGTCAACAGCTCCATCGGCATCAGCGACAATGCCAGGACCTACGGCGATCAGCCGCTGAGTTTCTGGCAGGACTGCCTGGTCTTTGAAGACGCGGAGCATGTACAGAATGTGTACTTTGAAGCGTCCGATGCGATCTCCCAGTGGTGCGCCGCCAAGGAATAACAACCATCAGGATGCGGAGGGCCGGCGGATCAGTCGCGGGCCCTCCGCTTTTTTTCAGACAGAAGAAAGATGACGGTATAATCTATGAATACCAATGATGCTAAGAAGAAATCAAGCCTTGGCAACCTGTTCTACGCCGTCAAAAGCTATTTTTCAGTACAGGCCAACGTACTGATTGTCATTTTCGCAATCCTTCTTCTGGTATTGACGGTGTACCCGATGTTTTCAGTGATCCGTTCCGCCATGACTGTCGGCAAGATGGAGGCCATGCGGTACAACAGCCTGTACCACATGCACATGAAAGCGGGCGACCTGACACTGATGAATTTCAGGGAGCTGCTCACGAACAAAGCCACGTTCTGGAAGCCGCTCTGGAACAGCCTGAGGATGTCGGCATACGCTTCGCTGATCGCGATCCTGCTGGGCGGGACGATCGCGTTCCTGATCACCCGCACGGATATTTACTGCAAGAAATTCTTCTCTTCCGTGTTTATCTTTCCCTATATCATGCCTTCCTGGACGCTGGCGCTGGTGTGGAAGAACGTCTTTGCCAATTCCCGTGTGGGCACCGGTGTGGTGGGAATGCTGGAAAGCCTGACGGGCATCTGTGTGCCGGGCTGGGTGGTGTACGGGATCTTCCCGTGCGCGCTGGTCATGGGCATCCATTACGCGCCCTTTGCCTATATCCTGATCGGCGGAACGCTCAGAAACATGGACGCGAACCTGGAGGAAGCCGCGACGATCCTTCAGGCAAGCCGCTGGCGGATCCTTACCAGAATCACGATTCCGATCGTCAAACCGGCCCTGTTTTCCACGATCCTGCTGGTGTTTTCAAGCACCATGGCATCCTACGCCGTGCCGGTGTTCGTCGGCTCTCCCGGCAACTTCTTCGTCCTGTCGACGCAGCTGTCCTCGCTGTACAACACCATGGCGACAAAAGGCCAGGCCTTCGTCATGACCATTGTCCTGATCATCTTTGGCATTATCCTGCTGGGGATCAACCTGCGCGTGACGGGCAGGCGGAAATCCTTCACGACAGTGACCGGCAAGTCCGGCCAGGTTTCCTATATCAAACTGGGCGGGATCAACGGGATTGTGGCGGCGCTCCTGGTGGTGCTGCTGTTCCTGATCGCGATTTTCCCCATTATCTCCTTTGCCCTTGAATCGATGATCGAGGTCCAGGGAGACTATTCCAACCTGACGCTGAAATACTGGCTGAGCCGCACGGAAATCGGCGGGTTTGCGGTCAACGCGGGCAAGGGGATTCTGTTCAACGACATGATCTGGTCTGCCCTGTGGGGAAGTCTCAAACTGTCGGTGACCGTGTCCCTGATCGTAGGCACATGCGGCATCCTGATCGGCTACGCGGTGGC
>OMRS01000230.1 GCA_900313545.1 uncultured Eubacteriales bacterium
CCGGAACGTGCGCATCTCCCAGCTCACCGGCACCAATGCCGACTTTATCGCCGCCAAGCTCCCCCACCTGCACGAGATCATCACCGAGGACCTGGACGCGGTGTGCCGCAGCTGCGACGTGCTGGTGATCACCAACCGGGAGAAGGAATTCGAGACGATTCCCGAAAAGTACCCGGGAAAGATCCTGGTGGACCTGGTGCGCCAGTTCAGGGAGCTCAACTATCCCGGGAACTACGAGGGCATCAGCTGGGGCAACATCAACGTCCATCCCGACCAGCAGAAAGCCCTGGAGCGGGACATGGCCACCACGGAGTTTTAAGGGGAGGGAGGTGTCCCCATGGCCAATGCCGCATGGTATATCAGGCGCCTTCGGGCCATGAGTCCCCGGGAGGTCCTGTGGCGGCTCTCCCAGAAAAGGCTCGAGCGCCGGGAGCGCGCCGCCTTCCTGTCCCCCCGCCGGGTGGACAAGGAGGTATTCTACCCCGATCTGTCCTCCCTGCAGCCGGATGCCGCCCGGTTTCACCTGACAGAAAGCAACCCTTTTGCCACTGCCCGCACGGACATCCATCTGCTGGGGGGCGCTTCCTACGCCGCGTACAAAACCTGCTGGCGGGCGGGCTTTCAGACGGGGGCCGAGTGGCCCTCCACCTTTTCCCCCGACCTTGCCTACAAGCAGCGCGATGACATCGGGGACGCCCGCACCAGCTGGGAGCTGAGCCGCCATTTCCAGTTTGCCCTGCTGGCCAAGGACTTTTATCTGACCCGGGAAGATCGCTTCCTTGAGGAGCTCAGGACGCTCTTTGAGGACTGGAACCGCACCTTCCCCTTCCTGCACGGCATCGCCTGGACCAGCGTCATGGAGGTGGCCATCCGGGCGATCAACTGGGCCTATGCCCTGGCCTTTCTGTCCATGGCCGGGGAGGACGGGGCGCTGACGCAGGGGCTGCGGCGGGGCATTCTGAACATGACCCGCTACGTGGAGGCGCACCGCTCCCGCTTCTCCTCCGCCAACAACCACCTCATCGTGGAGGCCTGCGCCCTGGGGCACAGCGGCATCCTGTTCTGCCACAGGCCCTGGATCGACCTGGCCGTGTCCATCCTGACCGAAGAGCTCCCCCGGCAGAATTTCCCGGACGGGGTCAACCGGGAGCTCTCCCTGCACTACCAGGCCTTCTACCTGGAGGCCATGGGGCTCATGATGCGCCTGCTGAAGACAAACGGTCTTCCCGTGCCGGCGTCCTGGGCCCCCGGGCTTTTGTCCATGTGCCGCTATGTGGGGGACTGCCTGGGGGACTTCGGGGAGGCCGTGGTCTTCGGGGATGACGACGAGGGGAAGATCCTGGACCTGGAGGGCATCTCCCTTCCGGAGGTGCTCCCCCCCGCCGACGCCCCCTACCGCCGGGTCCTGGGGCTGTGCTCCCTGGTGCTGGGCACCCCGCTCACGGACCTGTCCGCCCTGACAGGGGAGACCCTCCACTGGCTGTTCCCGCAGGCGGACTTTGACGCCGTGTCAAATGGCGCCCCCGCCCGGCCGGAACTGGTCTCCTCGTACCGGGAGGGCGGCGTCACCCTCCTGCGCAGCCGCGACCGGCGGGTGTTTCTTGGAGTGGACCACGGCCCCCTGGGCTTTGGCAGCCTCTGCGCCCACGGCCATGCGGACGCCCTGAGCTTCCAGCTGTTCTTTATGGGACACCCCGTGCTGATCGATCCCGGCACGTACATCTATCACTGCGACCTGCCCAGCCGCAACGAGTTTCGGCGGACCCGCAGCCACAACACGGTGTGCGTGGGCGAGGCGGACCAGTCCGAGATGCTGGGGGCCTTCCTGTGGGGGCGCCAGGCCCGGGCGAAGCTCACATCGCTTACGGAGGAGGACGGCCAGGTGCGCCTGTCCATGTCCCAGGACGGGTACGCGCCCGTGATCCACGAGCGGACGCTGTCCTTTGACGGGGAGCGGACCCTCCGGGTGGAGGACGCCCTTTCCCGGGAGGCCCCGGCCCAGGCGGTCTTCGTGCTCTCCCCGGACATCCGGGCTGCCCTTTCCGGCCGCACCCTCACCCTGACGGGGCCCGGCTTTGCCGCCCGGATGACCTTCTCCGAAGGCGGCGCGCAGCTGGTGCCCTGCTCCTGCTCCTTCCATTACGGGCAAAGGGAGGCCACCTCAAAGGTGGTGGTACCCTTC
>OMRS01000141.1 GCA_900313545.1 uncultured Eubacteriales bacterium
CTGCGACAAGGGCATGCCGGGCAACCTGATGGGACAGGCCCGCCTGAACCTGCCTTCCGTCGTGGTGACGGGCGGAACCATGGCCGCCGGTCCGGAGCTGCTGACCCTGGAGCAGCTGGGCATGTACAGTGCCCAGTACGAGCGGGGAGAGATTACAAAGGAACGTTTTGAGTGGGCCAAGCGCAACGCGTGCCCCTCCTGCGGAGCATGCAGCTTCATCGGAACCGCGTCCACAATGCAGATCACGGCTGAAGCCCTCGGACTGGCGCTTCCGGGCAGTGCACTGCTGCCGGCGGACAGCCCGGATCTGCTGGAATATGCCCATCGTGCGGGTGAACAGGCGGTACGTCTGGCCACGATGCCCGGGATGCGCCCGCGGGACATCGTGACGATGGAGAGCTTTGAAAACGCCATTCTGGTCCATGCGGCGATTTCCGGTTCCACCAATGCCCTGCTGCATATTCCGGCCATTGCTCACGAGTACGGCATTGAGATCACCGGGGAAACGTTTGACCGGCTGCACCGGGGTGCCCGTTTCCTGGTCAATCTGCGGCCCTCCGGATGCTGGCCGGCGGAGTTTTTCTACTATGCGGGCGGTGTCCCGGCCATCATGGAGGAGATCCGGGAACACCTGCATCTGGACGTCATGACGGTGACCGGGCATACCCTGGGGGAAAACCTGGACGCTCTCAGAAAGGACGGCTTCTATGAGCGCTGTGCCCGGCGGCTCGAGGAGTCGAACCGCAAACGCGGCCTGAACCTTACCCGGGAGGACATCCTCCGTCCCTATGAGCATGCGCTGGGCACAAACGGGTCCATCGCGGTGCTCTACGGGAACCTTGCACCGGAGGGGGCGGTGATCAAGCACACCGTCTGCCCGAAGGAGATGTATGAAGCCGTGCTCAATGCGAGGCCTTTTGACAGCGAGGAGGAGTGCATTGACGCGGTCCTGCATCATCGGGTACAGCCGGGAGATGCGGTGTTTATCCGCTATGAAGGACCGAAGGGAAGCGGAATGCCGGAGATGTTCTACACATCGGAGGCGATCTCCTCGGACCGCGAACTGGGCAGGAGCATCGCGCTGATTACCGACGGCCGCTTCTCGGGCGCGTCCACAGGCCCCGTGATCGGTCACTGCAGCCCGGAGGCACAGGCCGGCGGCCCGATTGCGCTTGTGGAGGAGGGTGACCTGATTTACCTGAACGTGCACGAGCGCCGACTGGAAATTGTCGGGATCCGGGGTGAGAGAAAGACCCCGGAGGAGGTTGAGGCCGCGCTGGAGTTGCGCAGGGCAAACTGGCATGCAAAACCCCCCAGATACCGGAAGGGAATTCTGGGACTGTATACCCGTATGGCGGCATCTCCAATGAAAGGCGCCTATCTGGATCTGGAGAACCTGTGAGACAGCGCCCCGCCGCCTTCCCGGCGGGGGATGAAATGCAAAAAACCCTCCGCCTTCCGGAAGCTTTCCGGAGGGCGGAGGGGTTTGCATATCAGGGGAGGTCGGCAGATGAGCCACCTGAAGGCGGCGCATCCTCTGCGGTTTGCGGTGCCGGATGTCAGACTGCAGATGATTTGAGTCTGGAAGATGTGGCTGGAAAAGGAACGCCCAAGGCGTGCATGGCCTCTTCCCAGGAAAGCTCAAAGCCGAAACGGTGCTCCTTTTCCCAGGGAAATGCACAGAGAGATTCAGCTTTGCTGCTCTGCCACCCGGACAGGAGGGCCTTGTAAGTCTCCAGACTGATTTCCTGTCCGTTTCGGGAACAGGGATCCGTCTTCCCCTGCAGTCCGTCATCCTCGCGCAGAAGATGGTCGGTGACAACAAGCCCTTCCCTGCCGGGGACCAGACAGACCACCCCCCAACCCAGATCGGTTTCATATTCGATCAGAATGCTGCCGTTGCGCAGACGGGAGATCTCCAGAGGGGTCGAATCGTTGTCTCCAGTCCGGGTGGCACCGGTCAGGGAAAAGAGGCGGCGCGGGATACCGGTATCCGCGGACCAGATCGATAGATTGGAGGACCAGAGGTCCTCGTTCATTTCCAGAAACAGCAGTTCCCGATTCCCGTCCCCGTTCAGATCTGCCAGCCCTACCGGACAGACAGGACAGGAGATCAGATCAGTTCCTTCCCAGGTTTGCAGACGCAGTTTCTGAAAGGCATGGATGGCTGACTCGTGCTCCTGCAAAACCTGTGCCAATGCTGCTTCTGCGGAGCCGGAGTGGGAAGTGCGCTCCGGGGAGTTCTGCGGGAGGAGTTCCTTTCCGGCAGTTCCGGCCCACAGGGGAGAATTGTCAAAGGCTCTGATAAAACAGAACGGAACGGGGCTTTGAGGATCCGCTTTTGTCAGGCTGGCGATGTTTTGCAGGTCGGTTTTGAGGATGCCGGGATCGTCTTCCTTTGCGCCGGGGATCTGAAAGAGCATGACCTCCTGCAGGACAAACTCATCCTCCATGGATGCCCACTGAACCGCGCCCGGAACCAGGGCAAAGACCCAGTCGCTCAGCCTGATCACGCCGGTAAAACTTCCCTCACCGGAGGTGTCGCTGTACTCCGGAGGTCTCCCGCTGCGGTAATCCACATGGAAGCTTCCGTTTTCCCGGATGGAAAAACTGCCGGAGACATCCTCTGAAGGGGAAAAGCTGACAAGCTTCATCTCTGCGGCATAACGGCGGAAGAAGGCTCTTTGCTCTTCATCTGAGAGGGGCTGAGGATCCTTCAGGTACAGTGTGTCCCAGAGAAATTCGAGACCGCTGCCGGCCCAGTAATCATCCTGGCTGGTGTCTTCTCCGGGGTCAATGTCCTGCTCCGGATGGACCGGGGGAATTCCTGCTTCTCCGGATGCGTAAAGCACGGGGAGGAGCGACAGGGACAAAGTCATCAGAAAGCAGAAGATGCGTTTCATGGTCTGATCCTCCATAATTGGCTGTTTCACGACAAGAAGGGAAGTGCTGCGGAAAATGGCCGGGAAGACGAAGCGCCTCTGACGGAGGCGTACCGACTCCTGAATTCGTCCTGTGAAATGGCGGCTTCTTTTGCGGGAGGAGAGGTCACCTCTTCCGGAAAATGCGGGCCTGTCGGGAAGGAGCAGAGGACTGAATTCAGCTCATGGACATCATAGAATATGAAAGCGTTCTGCGCAACCGCAGTGACATCGGGATTATTGTACCATGCGCCATAACTTGTCAAAACACCTTCAAGGGCACGGCAGTGGACATGGGGATACCAATCTGAGGATATGGCAAAGGTATGAAGGATGGGATCAAGTCCTTTTTGACAGTCAGTTTCTTTCCTGCCGGTACACCGACACCGGTCGTTGATCACATCATAAAAAAGGAAACAAAAAAAGATCCACATCACTGTGGATCTTGAATGGTAGCGGGAGGGGGATTCGAACCCTCGACACTTCGGGTATGAACCGAATGCTCTAGCCAACTGAGCTATCCCGCCAGATGGTTGCGGGGGGAGGATTTGAACCTCCGACCTTCGGGTTATGAGCCCGACGAGCTACCGAACTGCTCCACCCCGCGATGTATTGCGTTCTTCCGGACGACTTGGACAGTATATATCACACATCATGACCTGTCAAGAGAATTTGAAAATTTTCTTTTTCAGATAGCCGTCCATATTTCCTCTGGCGCTCAGACGGATTTCCGGAATGGAGAAAACCCGCATGGATGCTTCAAGAATGGCGATCCCGCTGGGAATGATGTCTGCCCGATGGGGCATGAGTCCCGGAACATGTCGGCGCATTTCCATGGTCATCGCGGACAGATCCCTTCCGGTACGGGCAACCTCCTCCTGAGAAATCAGCATGCCTTCACAGGTCAGGGAATCAAAAAGAGGAATCTGTTTCTTCATGGCGCCCAGCGTCGTCATTGTGCCGCCAACACCTGTCCAGCATGTACGGGGCGGCAGGCAAAGCAGGCTGCCGGAACGGGATGAAATGATCTCCATACAGGAGTCCACCGTCTGATCATAATCCGACGAACTGAATATCGGATGCTGTCCGTTGAGACGGACGGCGCCGATCTGTAGGCTGATGGAAGCGTCGACGGTGGTGCCGTGACCAAGCGCAAACTCTGTAGAGCCGCCGCCAATGTCGATAACTCCCTCCACGGCGCCTGTGCTGCAGCCGATATAGGCAAGGACCCCTTCATCCTCTCCGGAAACCAGTTCCACAGGGACGCCCGTGGCAGCAAGGCAGCGGTCCGTGAACTCCTGCCCGTTCTCCGCATCCCGTACGGCGCTGGTGGCAAAGATGTACAGGGGCAGATAGTTGTCGGAGCGAGCGATCTGTGCCAGCTCCCGAACGGCTTCCACGGACACGGACATGCTTTCCTCGGTGAGACGGCCGTTGACAAGCCCGGCAAACAGACGTGTCCCGCGGCGCTCTCGCAGCACGGGAGTCAGCTGCAGGTTGTCACAGTCCGCTTCAAGCAGACGGATGGCATTGCTTCCGATACCGATACAGGAAGAGCGCATAGGAAACCCCTCTTTTCATGGTCAGAGTCTGCAGGAAATCAGGAAAGGCTGTCCTGATCCTGCGGTTCAGAAACGTTCTCGTCGGATGGCGCGTTCAGCTGTTCTCCGAAAATCTGGATGTTCGGATCCGGCAGCAGGTCTTTCAGGTTGGACACCTCATAGATGATTTCACCATAGCGGCAGTAACCGAACTTGCTTCGCGCGACGCGCTCGATGAAGGTGTCGCTGTTGATCTCCTCCAGCTGGGTGTGAAGCCAGTTGTTCTCGGTCTGGGCACGGTAGTAGGCCTCAGCTGCCTGAAGCAGGTCTTTTTGCAGATGTTCTTCGTTCATGGTCCGAAGCTGAAGCTGAAGTGAAAGAAATACGCAAAGACACCCCAGCGCAAAGGCAAAATACCAGAAAATCCGTTTTCTTTTCCGACGATTCGTCTGCCGGCTCATGTCAGTCCCCCCCTTATTGGATAAACCCCCAGTTTCCCCATTTCTACACAAGTTCGGGGAATCCTGCATGCAAAACATGTTTTTTTAAAAAAAGTGTCCGTGGATCCGTCTCTTGTGGAGAAGCTGCCCGGGGTGCACCAGGGGAAGCATCCGGTGGTATACTTGAAGGGGAGGGATGGATGATGGAAGAGAGAATCAGAAAGGAAAAGGAGCTGCTGCGCCTGCAGATCGGGCGCAGGGAGGCGGAGCTATCTCAGGAGGAGATTTGCAGCAGCGACCGGGATATCGTGAAGAATCTCCTGTCATTGCCGGAATTCACGCGGGCCCGGACACTCATGCTGTATATGCCGTTCCGGCGGGAGGTGGACATCCGGCAGGCCGCGCGCCGGGCACTTGAACAGGGGAAGGCGGTCGGATTTCCCGTGATTCTTCCCGGAAGGCAGATGTGCTGCAGAAGGTGGACCGGGGGCCCCATGCAGCAGGGGGTCTATCGGATACCGGTGCCGGGAGAGGATGAGGAGGAGATGGCGCCGGACAGGCTGGAATTCATCCTGGTTCCCGCGGTGTGCTACGATGCGCGGGGCGGTCGCCTGGGACGGGGAGCCGGCTACTATGATCGATTTCTCAAAAGGACGGGGGCGGTCCGGGCGGGAGTGTGCAGGGAAGCGCTGATGGCACAAAGGGTCCCCGAAGAGGAGCATGACTGCAGGGTGGATATCGTCATCACCGAACGGAGGATTCTCCGCCTCTCAAACTGAAAACGAAAAAAGCACCGCCAATGTCCGGAGGACAGGCGGCGCTTTTTTCAGCGTGCGGCATGCAGGGGGGACAGGCAGATGCATCCGGCGTGGAGCCTTTGGGGCAGGGTCAGGGAAGAACTGTCCATGCACGTGAAGGAGGGCAACCGGGAGAGGAAATCCTCTGCAGTGGAGATTTCCTCATAGCCGATGTTCCCCGTGCGGAAATGCATGGGGATGACCAGGGCAGGCTCCAGACGACGGACCAGCCGGACAGCCTGTGCGCCGTCGATGGTATAGTATCCGCCCACGGGAATCAGCAGAACGTCGCAACGGTGCAGCGCCGTGATCACATCGGAACCGGGCATGCATCCAAGGTCTCCCAGATGCACGATGGAAAGCCCCTCGCAGCGGATTTCAAAGATCGTGTTGGCACCCCTCAGACGCCCCTGCCGCTCATCGTGCCAGGAGGCATAAGAGGAGACCTTGAAGGGTGAAGGACCTTCTGCGGGCAGGGAGCCGATCGCATCCCGCGCGCTGTGGTCCGCATGGCCGTGGGTGCACAGCACCTCATGGGCGGATTCCGTGAGCGGCGTGAGCCCGGGGACAGACCCGGGCTGATAGGGATCGATAATGAGCACATGATCTCCGGAAGTGAGTCGGAAACAGGAATGTCCAAGCCAGGTCAGTTCCATGGGGCCCTCCTTCTGCTGCTTACAGCAGCTGACAGATCAGGGGAACGGAGACGATGCACAGCAGCGCGCTCCAGGCGGTGGTCCGGGCCGAGAAGGAGACGTCCCCGCCGTAGAGCTCCGCCTGCATGGAATTCAGGGTGCCGCAGGGCATGGCCTGAAGCAGGAAGATGGTCCGGGCCACATCTGGGGAGACCGGAAGCAGGCGGACAAAGCCGTAGGAGATGAGCGGAATCACCACCAGACGCAGCAGGGTGATGAGGTGAACCTGGCGGTCCGCCAGATCCCGCAGGCGCATGCCGACGATACGGGCGCCCACGATAAGCATGGTCAGGGGCGTGGTCAGGTTGCCCACCATGGAGAGCGTGCGGCTGATGACCGGGGGCAGGGTGATGCGCAGGCAGAACACCGCCAGGCCGATGAATGCGGCGCTGATGTTGGGGTTGAGCAGGATCCTTCGCGGATCGAAGCGGCCGTTCCCGTACAGCGAGACATAGACGCTCCAGGAGGCGACGGTATAGGCGATGTTGAAGGCCACGGCGTAGATCATCCAGTCCGGATTGACCGCAAGGATAATGGGGTATCCCATGAATCCGCAGTTGGAAAAGCCCAGAAGGCCGGCGATGACCACCCTTCGCGGATGGGGATTGCTGCGGAAGAAGACGTGATACGAAAGAAGGGTGATCACGAGGATCAGGCAGAAAGCCAGGAAGAAGCAATGAAAGAAACCAAGCAGGATTTCCCGTGAGAATTCCCGCTCCATATTGCAGATGGTCAGTGCCGGCAGGGTGACATTGATCACCAGCTGGGTGACCCCGTGGATGGTTTCATCGGTGAAAAAGCGCAGGGTGCGGCAGAGGACCCCCACGAGCAGGACCAGAAAGAGGACGGTGACTTCATTGACGACAGACATCTCTTCGGTATGCCTCCATCAGTCGTTCAGCGGGCGGATCAGGATGAACGGGGTCAGTTCGTCTCCCTGCCCGGAGGGGTTGTCCTTCATGGCATCCTGGATCTGCTCATCGGTCAGGGGAAAGCGGGTCCCTTTGCCCAGCTGGTTCTGGTCAAAGTCATTGGCATCCATGCACACCGTGGGCACGCCGGTGGCCGCCTCGATCTCGTCACACAGGGCCACGGGGTTGTCCGGGTTGATCACGCCCATGGTGTGATAGATTTCAAAGGAGGAGTCCGGATAAAACCCGTCGATGCCGGCCACGCCGTGACCGCAGATCCTGTAGAAAAGTCCCTTGACGCCAAAGGGCCGGGTTACGGCGGAGACGGCTGCGGCAAAAAGGACCCGGGGAAGACCGCAGATCTCGATTACCAGCTGCATTTTGTAGGGCTGGTGCATGCCGATGCCGGTGGAATTGTGGCCAGCGAAGGGGGCCAGGAGCTTGGCGAAGAACCCGGGGTGGGTGTCCTCCAGGGTCCGGACATTGTTGGTGCACATGCCCATCACCTTTGCGGTGAAGGACAGGCAGTCGCCGCTTTTGTACAGGGGCAGCACATAGCGGCGGACCAGCTCGCATTTGTCCTCCCCCGGGGAAACAAAGTGGGTATGGATGGCAAAGCGGCTGTAGCGGCGCCCGTCCCTGCCGGTGATGACTCCCCGGTCATAATATGTAACGCCGTTTTCCTCATGACGTGTGTTTTCAAGGTTTCGCGAATCTCCCATAATCTGTCCTCCGACTGGTTTGTTCAAAATCAGACTGTATTGTAGCCATCCATGCAGGGACTGTCAATTCGCAGGATGCCGGACATGGCGAAGGAAAGCAGAAATTCCGGCCATTCCTTGCAATCACAGGGGGGATTCGACTATAATGGCCGTCGCAAAAGAAGGGGCGCCGTGCGCTCCGGAAGAGAGGAATATGCCAAGATGATCGATATCAATCTGATCCGCAAGAATCCGGACGTGGTCCGGGAGAATATCCGCAAGAAGTTCCAGGACAGCAAGCTTGTGCTGGTGGACGAGGTGATCGAACTGGACCGTGCCAACCGGGAGGCCATGCAGAAGGCGGACAGCCTGCGCAACCAGAGAAAGGTGCTCTCCAAGCAGATCGGCGGACTGATGAAGCAGGGAAAAACCGAAGAGGCCGAACAGACCAAGGCGCAGGTGGCCGCGCTGGCGGAGGAACTGGCGGCGCTTGAAGTCAAGGAGGAGAGCTATGCCGCCGAGATTCGGGAGCGCATGCTGAAAATCCCCCAGATCATCGATGACTCCGTGCCCATCGGAAAGGATGATTCCGAGAATGTGGAGATCCAGCGCTTCGGCGAGCCCGTGGTCCCGGACTTCGAGATCCCCTATCATGTGGAGATCATGGAGAAGGTCAACGGGATTGACATCGATGCCGCACGCCGGACCTCCGGCAACGGCTTCTATTACCTGAAGGGGGATATCGCCAGGCTGCACAGCGCCTGCCTGAGCTATGCCCGGGACTTCATGATCGACCGCGGCTTTACCTATTTTATCCCGCCCTACATGATCCGCAGCAGCGTGGTCACGGGCGTCATGTCCTTTGCCGAAATGGAGAACATGATGTACAAGATTGAGGGCGAGGACCTGTACCTCATCGGGACCTCCGAGCACTCCATGATCGGCCGCTTCATCGATACCATCCTCACCGAGGACGAGCTGCCCCAGACGCTGACCAGCTATTCCCCCTGCTTCCGCAAGGAAGTCGGGGCCCATGGCATTGAGGAGCGCGGCGTGTACCGGATCCACCAGTTTGAAAAGCAGGAGATGGTGGTGGTCTGCAAGCCCGAGGATTCCATGATGTGGTACGATCGCCTCTGGCAGAACACCGTGGATTTCTTCCGCACCCTGGATGTGCCGGTTCGTACCCTGGAGTGCTGCTCCGGAGACCTGGCGGACCTCAAGGTGAAGAGCTGCGATGTGGAGGCCTGGAGCCCGCGGCAGAAGAAGTACTTTGAAGTGGGCAGCTGCTCCACGCTGGGAGATGCCCAGGCCCGTCGCCTCGGCATCCGCGTGAAGGCCAAGGACGGCAGCAAGTACTTTGCACATACCCTGAACAATACCTGCGTGGCCCCGCCCCGCATGCTTATCGCGCTGCTGGAGAACAACCTGAATGCGGACGGATCCATCCGGATTCCCGAGGCGCTGCGTCCCTACATGGGCGGAAAAAGCGAGATCCGCTGAAAACTGGAGGAACGGTCATGATTACCTGTGATGCCCACTGCGATGCGCTGTGGCTGCGGGCTTTCCGCCCGGAAGAGCCCCGCTGTGTGACGCTGGAGAACCTTGAAAAGGGCGGCGTGTCCCTGCAGACCCTGGCGCTGTTCTCCGGTTCGCGGGAGGAGGCCCGTCTTCCCTTCCGGACGGCCATGAAGGAGATGGAGGTGTTCCGTACCCTGCGGGACCGGGAGGGGTGGCATCAGGTGCTTAATCCTCTGGAAGCCAGAGACGGCCGGACCGGCGTGATGCTGAGCATTGAAGGCGGAGAAATCCTGGAGGGCAGCATTGAGCGCCTGCGGGATTTCTATGAGATGGGCGTGCGCATGGTGGGGATGACCTGGAACCGGGAAAGCGAGTTCGGTTATCCCGCCAGCGGACAAACCGACAAGGGGATCAAGCCCCAGGCCTGGCCCCTGCTGCATGAGATGGCGAGGCTGAATCTGCCGGTGGACACCAGCCACCTGAACGAGGCCGGCTTCTGGGACCTCATTGAACGCCACGAACAGCCCTGCATGGCCAGCCATTCCTGCGCGCGTGCCCTGTGCGACCATTTCCGGAATCTGACGGATCAGCAGATCCGTGCCATTGTCCGCCGCGGCGGCTGGATCGGGGTGAATTTCTATTCCTGTTTCCTGAGCCCGGATGGCAGGGCGGATGTGGACACCGTGTGCCAGCACATCGATCATATGTGCCAGCTGGGTGCCCAGGCAAATGTGGGACTGGGAAGCGATTTTGACGGGATAGATATCTGGCCCGTGGGACTTGCCTCTCCGGCAGATATTCCTGCCATCGCGGACCGCCTGCGCAAACGGGGATACAGCGAGACGGCGATTGCCGGGATCTTCGGTGAAAACTTTCTCGACTATTACCGTCGCCTGGGATGGAAGAATGAGGATACCGCGGAAGCGGTACAGCAGTAGCCTGGCAAGCCGGAATCTCTGCCGTTTGAGGAGATTCCGGCTTTTTTCGGTTCTGTCCGGAGAAAGGAATCTGAAGAATGACTGGAAAACGCAAGGGCCTGCGCATCCTGGGAACCGTGGCGTGCATCCTCCTGACGGTGCTGGTGCTCTTAAGGGTGCTGGCGCTGCACAGGTCCAGGCCGGAGGAGATCCGGCGGTTTGAAACCTCGAATCCGTATATCAGCGATGTGCCCCTGATCCTGGCCCACCGCATCGGTGCGGGCGAGATGCCTGAGGAGAGCAGAATGGCGCTTGAGCGTCTTCTTCTGGAGGAGGACGGACCGGACATGATCGAGTTCGATCTTCACATGACGGGTGACGGGATTCCGGTCCTGCTCCATGACGATGATCTGGACCGGACCTCGGATGCGCCGCGGGTGTTCGGAAGGAAGAAATCCCGGCCGGAGGAGCACACCTATGAGGAACTGCGCGGGCTGAACATGGGCGCTGAATTTGTTGACAGCGAGGGACGCAAACCCTTTGCCTGGCTGCAGGGAGACGAGGTTCCCGACGGACTTCGGATGCTGTCCCTGGACCAGGCACTGGAACTCCTTGAGGCAAACGGGAAGAAACGCTGTCTGGTGGAGATCAAGAACCGCACAGATGCGGGATGTCGCTGCGTGGATATCCTGGCGGGCATGATCCGGGAAAGGGGACTGGAAGAAAAGGCCATGGTGGCGAGTTTCTCCCGGGACATCATGGCCTATACGGCGAAGAATCATCCGGAACTGACGCTTGCAGCCAGCACCCCTGAAGGGGTGGAGTTTGTCTGGGCCTGCCTGACAGGCCGGAAAGAGTTTTCACCCCCGTACCGGGCTCTGGCCCTTCCCTTTGATCTGTCCGGGTTTGTGAATCTGGGCCAGGCGCAGATCATCAACTATGCCCATGAACATAACCTGGCCGTGTTTTACTGGACCGTCAACGATGAGAAGGACCTGGCCTATCTGATGAGCATCGGGGCGGACGGCGTGATTACCGACTATCCCGAACGGGCGTACAGGGTGCGGTCGAGGATCCTGTCAGAGAAGGAGGGGACAATATGGAAGGAAAACTGATGAGGCATGCAGCCTGGAGGGCACTGCTGGGGGCTTTCCTGATGGGTGCGCTGCTGTTTGTTTCCGCGGGAACCCTGCAGTTCTGGCAGGCCTGGCTCCTGCTGTTCATTTTGTTTGTCCCCATGATCCCGGGGGCCCTCGTGCTGGGACGAAAAAATCCGGGGCTGCTTCAAAAGCGTCTGGATCTGCGGGAAAGACAGGCGCAGCAGAAGGCCGTCGTTGCGGGGAGCGGAGCGCTGCTGGTGATCACCTTTTTGCTGGCGGGCTTCGGGGTGCGTTTTTCCTGGCCCGCGCTTCCCGCCTGGGCAAGCGGACTGGGAGCGGGAGTGTTCCTGGCCGCCTATGCGCTCTATGCGCAGGTGCTGCGGGAAAACATGTTCCTGTCCCGGGTTGTGGAGGTGCAGGAAAA
>OMRS01000234.1 GCA_900313545.1 uncultured Eubacteriales bacterium
CCGTTGGTCATCAGGGCCTGAATCATGTTGGTGCAGACCACATACAAAAGCGTCGGAGAAAGAAGAGGAAGCTGAATCTGCATAAAGATGCGCAGGGAAGACGCTCCCTCAAGAGCGGCGCTCTCCGCAAGTTCCCCCGGAATGGCCCTGAGGGCAGAGAGAAAGAGCAGAAAATTGAAGGCGATCCCCATCCAGATGGTAATGATCAGGATCCCGTACATTGCCGTCCTCCTGTCCGTCAGCCACCTGATATCCAGTCCCGTGATGTAATTGAGGTAACCCGCCGTAGGGTTGAGCAACACCTTGAAGACCAGGGAGATAGACGCCATGGACACGGACATGGGCAGCGCAAAGGCCGTTTCCCTGATGGACTGGAAAGGACTCTTCTGTCGGCACATCCATGCCAGAAGGAGTGTCAGTACCACAGTGACGGGGACGTTGACACCGCACAGAAGCAGCGTGTTGCGCAGTGCACTGGAAAATTCCTTTCTTCCAAAGAGATACCTGAAATGATCCAGTCCCGCAAACCCGGTGATCTCTCCTCGGAAATTGACCACTGAAACGCTCTGCACCAGCGCCTGTCCAAAGGGATAAAACACAAAGATGACGGCAAAGGTCAGCATGGGAAGGAGAAAAAGGATTCCCTTGACAGAATTCTGACCAGGCAGGTGTCTCTGTCTTGCCCCGTTTGATTTATAATATATCAAAAGAAAAACCTCCTGAAATTTCTTCAGGAGGCAAAAAAACATGGTAAAACCCAAAATCTCTTCTTCCATCCAGACTATACTGTCGGCTTCGGAGTTACACCGAATCTGCCTTACGGCTCGCGGGCTATACCGCCGGTAGGGAATTTCACCCTGCCCTGAAGAAATTGTTATTCACTTGACTGGACGTATTATAGGCCCGTCCGCATATTCCGTCAAGCACACAATCTGTTTCTTCGGAGCGGTTTCACGGTTTCACGAAATTCAGCGCTGTGAATGTCCGTTTCTTTTGAGGTGTCAGATAAGCGTGCCGCTGCAGTCTGGATTTGTCAGGAAATTCCTGATAGCTGCAGGAAAAAGCATGTCACCCGTCACTCATCTTCGTTTTCGGGGGGATCCAGATTCATGATCATGATCAGTGCGTCCTCCCGGTTGTCCTCATAATACTGTTTCCGGTAGCCCGCCTTCATAAAGCCAGCTCCCAGATACAGCTTCTGTGCGCGGAGATTGGACCGGCGAACTTCCAGGAACAGGATGTTCAAGCCATTCTCCCTTGCAAGTTCGATGAGCGCATTCATGATCCTTTTCCCGTATCCATTTCCCTGGAATTCAGGGTCCACGGCAATATTGAGGATATGCCCCTCGTTGATCACCAGCCATATTCCCCCGTAGGCAATCAGTCTTCCGCTATCGTCAAAAATGCCCAGCCATCTGCTCAGCACGTTTTCCTCAAGATCATGGGAAATGGACTCCTCGGACCAGGGATCGGAAAAACAAAGCCGTTCAATGCGGTGAATCTGCGGGGTATCCTTTCCTTCCAGAAGGCGGATCAGTTCACTCAATCCTTCTTCCCTCCCGTTTTGCGCGTTCCCGTTCCGCCTGGGGTGCCCTGAGATACAGAGGCTGCAGGGTCAGATAATCCCCAAGGGACGCCCCGTCGGTGATTCTCCTGAACGCCAGCGCACCGGCCAGTCCTGCACGAAGAATCTGGTGTCCTGCCGGCGCAAAGACGACCCGTTCCCCCAGGGCATCCTTTGCCGCAGCGCGGCACACCTCCATTCCGTCTCCGGTCAGCATCACGCGTTCCGGCCTCCCCGCCAGGATATCAAGAAGCTCAGAAAGCTTCATGGCCCGGTCCTCCATGATCCGTTCCCCGCCGGAAAACAGCGCCGTATAGACCTGCTGTGCCCGGGCATCCAGCACCGGAGCGACGCATCCATCAAAAAAGGGGGCATTTTGCGCCAGCGCCTCCAGAGCATCCACCCCGATCACAGGTTTGCCGCAGGCATGGGCTAGTCCCTTGACGGTGCTCACGCCTATCCGCACGCCGGTAAAGGAGCCGGGACCCGTCACCGCACCAAAGACATCGATGTCTCCCATCTCCCGTTCCGTCATCCTGAGCGCCGTATCCACCATGGGCATCAGACGTTCACTGTGTGTCAGCCGGTGGACCATCACCGACTCATAGATCAGCCTTCCATCCTCCAGCAAAGCGACACCGCAGGCTGGTCCGGACGTGTCTATCATTAACAGATTCATGGCTTGCTCTCCTCCAGGTCTTCCCGGGTCAGATCAAGTGCGCGCGCGAGGCGGAGAAGCAGATGATCTCCTTTCGGCGTGGCGCTGGAAATTCTGGCCTGTCGTCCTCCTTCGTTTCCGGTATAGCACAGTTCAATGCAAAGGGCATCCTCCGGCAGGGCTGAGGGCACCTGATCCGGCCACTCCACAAAAGCCACCCCGTCCGCAGGCGGCAGAAATTCTTCAAGTCCCGCCTCATAGAAGGCTTCTTCCTCCTCAATGCGGTACAGGTCAAAGTGGTACAGCTTCATCTTATCTCCCTGATGGATGTTCAGGATGGTGAACGTCGGGCTGGGAACCGCCCCACATATTCCAAGACTTCGTGCCGCTGCGCGGGTGAGCACGCTCTTTCCCGTGCCCATTTCGCCGCTGAGAAGTACCGTATCCCCCATGCGCACACAAGCGCCCAGGCTGCTGCCCAGGCGCTTCGTATCCGCTTCACTCAAAAGCGTCAATTCGATCAATGGTTTCCCTCCTGATTTTTGCCGGACCCAGAGGTCCCTTCCTGTACAGTGCCTATATTATCCACAAATCCGGGATTATTTCAAGCACCGGTCGGATCTCCGTATGGGATCGACTCACAGGAAACCACATTGCAGCTCCCGGCGACAGACCGGGTTTCCATGCAGGTACAATTCCGCGCACCTGGTTAATCCTTGCCGCTTCTTTTCCATTCATTCTCCCGGATGGGAGAAAGCAGCTTGTGAACTTCCCCGATGATTTCAGAGACTTGATAAGCGCCGGATTCCGGTACCGGTCCACAGACAGGTCAGAGATTGGTCGCATGCACGCCTCCGGCTCCTCGCTGAAGGCGGTGTTCCTGGCAGGGACATCATGAAAACCCACATCCCCATCCGTGCAAGAGCACCGTTTTCCGGCGTATTTGCCACTCCCAACTTCTTTGCCGTGCGCCGTGAAAACTTGATTTCTTCAAAAAACCTTGTTTTTAATTTCTACCTGCACTATAATCATTCTGTCGACTTGATGCGATATTTTTTGAGGAGGTTCACATTAATGAAAAAACTTCTGACTGCCCTTTTTGCACTTTTTATGCTGTGTGCTGTTGCAAGCCTGGCATTTGCCAGCATGTCCGGGATACTGGAAATGCCTGAGGAAGGCTTCCGTCTTCATTTCCCTGAATCGTTCCAGAATTTCAAGGGAACACTGGTTCCCGCAAACTCCTTCCCCCTGAATTCCGACGGAGACACCTATTCCATGTTCATGTACATCGGCATGACGGATGATGAACTAAACAGCATTACCGCCAGACTGAGTGAAGGGGACGCAAGCGCAGAAGAGGAAATGGCGGCCAAGGCTGCACTTCCCATCCGCATCCTCCGCTCCGACAAGGGCAATGATCCCGAGAGAATCAAAACGCTGCTGAAGGATGAGCTTCAAGCTTCCGACAAAGACCTGGCCACCCTCAAACTGGCTCAGATTGCAACCGTCAATAACGCCATCTTCTATCTGGACATTTCCGACGACGAGACTCCTCAATTAGAAGAACCCTTTGCCAGCGAGTACAAGCAGCTTCTGGAGCAGCGTGAAGCCATCATCAAGGGTTCCGAGTTCTTTGACCGTGTTGTTCCCTATGCGGACATGGTCGGCAAGGTGGTCTCCTTTGAAACCAAGGACCTCGACGGAAACCCCGTCAAGAGTGAGGATCTCTTCGCCAAGAACGACGTGACCATGATCAACATTTGGGGAAGCTTCTGCGGGCCCTGCAAGGAGGAAATGCCCACTCTTGAGAAGCTGAACAAGGAAATGGCTGAAAAGAAGGCTGCCGTGATCGGTATTCTGGGCGACGGCATTGCAGACGAGCAGATCAAGGACGGCAAGGATTTTCTGGCCCAGAACAACATCACCTTCCTGAACCTGCTTCCTCCCGAGAACATGGATGAGGTTCTGCCTTTTGAGGCCTTCCCCACCTCCTTCTTCGTCAACAGCAAGGGCGAAATTCTTTGCCCTC
>OMRS01000348.1 GCA_900313545.1 uncultured Eubacteriales bacterium
GGAGCTGACCCTTTCGGACAGCCCCTTCGACGAGACCGCGCTGACGCCCACTCCCACGCCGACTCCCACGCCCACGCCGACTCCCACGCCCACGCCGACTCCCACACCGACGCCGACCCCCACTCCCACGCCGACTCCCACACCGACACCGACTCCTACGCCCACGCCGACTCCTACGCCCGCGCCGACGCCTTTCAGACCCCTGACTGTCGCCGCGGCTGAAACGTCCCAACCGGACAAAATGTTCAAGAAGGTCACGCATGCGGTTGACGGAAATGTCACGGAAGTGATCAGCAAGACGGGAGTTTCCGTTGGTGCTCCCGGCAAATACTCCGAGCAGCCCGGCGTACTGACTTTCAGAGGAGATCCTCTTCGTCAGAATGCTGCCGTGGGTGTCGCAAAAGTCATGAACGGCAAACTCAAACAGATCCGCAGCGTCCGAACCCAGGTTCTGGATGAAGGCAATTCCGGATTCGGTTACGGAAGCCAGCCCGTGATCATCAAATGGTACAAAAATATCCGTGAAATCATGGGCCTTAATCAGGACGCCAAGGCCACCACAGGACTGAAGGAAGCCATCATGCCTTCCGATGACGGAAGAATCTATTTCTTTGATATGGACACCCAGGGATACTCCCGTGCCCCCATCAATATCGGCATGCCCATGTCCGTCACTGCCAGCATCAATCCCTTCGGATATCCTCTGCTGTACGTCGGACAGAGTGTGGAGAAACTCAAGCACTATACCGGCAATGTGGGCCTGCGCATCGTTGACCTGATCAAGAACGAGGTGATCGGATTCCAGACCGGACTCACCACGCTGTCCAAGGGCAAGAGCAATGAGGTCTTTTCCTCACCGCTGATTTCCTCCGATACCGATACCGCCATCTATACCGGAGGAAACGGCATGCTTTATGAAGTGGATCTGCATACCGCCTTCAACATGCAGATTCCGGCCATCTCGGTTCAACCCTCCGCTTCGACTTACGGCTACACCTCTGCACAGAAGAAAACTTCCATCGGAAACCACACCAGCGTGGCCGCCTATGGCAACTATGCCTACTTTGGCGATGATTCCGGACTTCTTCCGTGTGTGGATATGAACACCATGACCTGCATCTGGGCCAGAGATCTCGGCGACAGCATTATGGCCTGCACGGCCATTGAAATTGAAGCCGACGGCACCGTTGCCCTGTATGCCGGTACAGTCTGCAACCTGACCGGAAAGGGACGGCAGCTGGAACTGCTCAAGATCAATGCGCTGACAGGTGCGGACATCTGGTCGGTCAAGACTCCCTACAAGGCCAAGTTCAGCTCCAAGGCACAGAAGGTGGGCAGTTATGCCGGATTAATGGCTTCCCCGCTGATCGGCAAAGGGGATATTTCCGATCTGGTGATCTTCAACACCAACATGATGGAAGTGGATAAGAATACCAACTGCGCCGTGGTGTTCGCACTGGACAAGAGCACTGGCGAAGTGGTCTGGGAAGAGCTCCTGGATGCCACTTCCGAGTCTTCTCCGATCCTGATCCTGGATGAAACCGGAAAGAGTTTCATCGTGGTCGGTGACGACAATGGCATTCTGCGGCTGATGGACGGCTTTACCGGTGCGACCATGGATTCCGTATCCATGAAGAGCCCGATCAAGTCCAGCCCGGCAGCCTATGGCAACCACATCATCGTCGGAACCACCGGCGCACAGGTCTACTTCGTTGACATTGAATAAAACAAGGAGGTCCGGGAAATCCCGGGCCTCCTTATTATGTGGTCTTTGAAAGAAGGGCTTCCGCCCTGGCCATGTCAGGTGTGACATAGCGAGTCTGCTGATGCGTGTAGATGAAGAATCCTGGCGGGCTTCCCGAGGGTTTCTTCAGATATCTGATCCTTGTCATGTCCACCGGGACATTGGCGCTCTGGCGGCTTCTGGAAAGGCAGGCAGCCAGATTGGCTGCTTCAAGGATATCCTCCTCCGAAACCGGATCCCCGTGGAGCACCACATGGGAACCCGGGATCTTCTGGGCATGAAACCAGAGGTCTCCCGGAGCGGAATTTCTCGACAATTCCTCATTCTGCATGGCATTTCTGCCCACAGAGAGACGGATGCCGTCCGCCAGGGTGACCGTTTTCGGAAGATGAGGAGATTTTCTGGGTTTTCTGGGTTTGCGCTCCTGTGCTTTCAGGATTCCGCAGCCAAGCAGAATCTCCTGCAGTTCTTCCGCATCCGACATGGACACACACTGGTGCAGGTCCTGTTCCAACTGTTCCAGCCAGGCAATGCTTTTCTCAATCTGTTCGCACTGTGCCGTGGCGATCTTCTGGGCATTTTTCTGTTTCTGATACTGCTTGAAATAGCGCTGAACATTGCGAACGGGGGAGAGGCTGCTGTCAAGGGGAATGGTCACCCCCGGCATCTCCTCCAGATAATAGTCGTCCACTGTGATACTGGAGGCACCCTTTGGAATCCTGTACA
>OMRS01000341.1 GCA_900313545.1 uncultured Eubacteriales bacterium
CCAGCATGCCTACAAAGAGGCACCGGGCATTAACCGGGAAACTCTGGAACCCGCACAGATGGAGCAGTACTTCAGAATTCAGGCGAACAGGAGTTCTTGTTCTTTCACGTTCCGGCACTGGCAGAAGCTTCCCTTCCGTTTTTCCCGGCAGATCCAAGTTTTGATTTTCTCACTGCCGGGGCCGTTAACCGTACGCCGCGTCATGGGCGCTCCGCACTCGCCGCAGAAGACCTTCCCATACAAAAAAAAAGCGGCTGACCCCCTCTGTGACCGACCACTTCCCCGATTTTCTTATTCTCTTCCAGTTTCGCTTGTGCCGCATCCCACGCATCCCTTCTCACAATTGCTTCATGATCGTTTTCCAGGTAATTGCTCTCAAATGGCACGTTCGGATCAGGCTTCTTTGTGATCAGATCTTTCGGATGTGTCTTCTGCAGGAGCTTATCGCCTTTGTAGGTCTCATTTTTCAAAATGTAGAGAATGTCGTTATGCGAAAGCATGGTTCCCTTTTTTATCGTCACACCAATGCCTGCCAACATCCTTCGGATTTCTTCTATACTCTTGTCCTGAAGAAAAAGTGTATAGATGACTCGGGAGGAGAACGCCAAAAATCCATCGATTTTTATTATCCATTCATAATAATCTGCTTTCCAGGGAGAATCATTTAATTTGCAATTTGGGGCCGGATTTGGAATCATTTTCACAGCTGGCGCTCCGCCTGCTTATCGGTTCATCCCGGCCGCATGCTTTCCCGCCGCTGATCCCGGTACAGTCCTGCACGGCACGTTCCGCTGTGTTGTCCATCCGCCGCAGCAGCTCGGGGCCTTCCCTTTCAGGGCTGCGCGGATTCCGCCTTCCGCGGCATCTTCCGCCCCTGCCGCCCCGGGGAACATGGCGGACCCCTTCTTCATTGATGCCGCCTGTTCAAATCCGGTGGGTGCCGGTCCCGGCAGAGCGCCGTCACCGTCACGCCGGTTCCCCTGGCTTCCTCCGGGAAGCTCCGCACAAAACTCCCTCGTGGCGAAGCAGCTGCTCATGTACGGGCCTGCACAAAACGCGTCGGGAGACGACATGTTCAGGGTTTTCCCGCGTCCCAGCTCACCCATCGGGTTCAGGAAGCCGCGGGGCATCTGCATCAGGGCGATGACATTGAGCTGCACCATCCCATACTGCCTCTGCCACTCGCCGTCCGCAAAACTCCCCGGGTCACCAAAGGCGGCGCTGCTGATCAGCACATCGGTTCCGGTATCCTGCTCCAGCGCGAAACCGCGCACATCCAGGGCCGCATCCGCAGACGGCAGATCCGCCGCAAAAGGATGGACCGGTATGCCGTGTTCCGTTTCCAGCCCGCTTTGGAGGGCATGCAGCTTCCCCTCATTTCCTGCCGCAGACAGGATCAGCCTTCTCTTCCGCGGGGATTTTCGCAGACTCCGGCCCAGGTCCTCCGGATGCCCCGGTGATGCGTGCCGTCTGATGTTGTCCCATCCGTGCGTCGCTCCCTGGTTATCCGCTCTGCGCACCCTCAGACATTTTCAGGATCCCGTCCCTCCTTCTCAGAGGCGGCAGCGTCTTTGTCCATCCCGCCGGTGCCTCCCGGACAAAGCCGCTCCGATCGCTGAGATGAGCGCCGCCGTCACCTGACTGGTGCGGCCTGACGATATGGTCCAGGTAAAGGGAATGCCCGTCACAGGCAGAGGCGTGGACCCTTCCTGACCGCGCAGGGTCTCCCGCCGGTTTCTTCCAAATACTTCTGCGCATGCAGAAGGAATGCCTGTCTGGTGCTCTCCGGTTCAGCGTCCGGGCGGATCTCAATGCAGCCTCCTTCGCCGGGCTCCCGGTCCTCTGTACAGTCACGCAGATACGCCGTCAGACTGCCGCTCAGGGAAAGTCCGGAGGGATCACCGCGACCAGATCCTTTTCCTCCCCCGCGTTGACCGGGATGACAGATTCCTCCATCAGCCGATCCCCCCTCTGTTCACTTTCCGGTTGTCTCTTCGGTTTCTCCAAAGCGCGTGTTCATCCCGTTTCGCCTCTCCCCGGCTGCCGCCCGGCGGTCGTTTTTCCCTGCCTCGCGGGGCTCTTTCCCCGCTCCACGCGCCGTTTCCTCCCGGGCGCGCCGTGCCTGCGCAGCCCCCGCCGCCGCTTTGGCCGCACCAAACCCGGCAGCATCCGCCCGGACCTTTTCAGTATCCGCATCAGGGGCCGCCCCGGTGCCCTCATGGACGACTGCGCCCGGCACAGCCTTGTCCTCTGCCTGGCAGTCAGGGGGCTCATTCCGCAGGGCATGGCTCCGGTCAGCCGCGCAGCCGTTCAGGGCGCCCTGTCCACCCGTGATCACCAGGCCGGGATGCCTCCCGCAGCGCCCAAAGGCGCGCCGGCAGGCCCGCCCGTCCGGGGTCCATTTCCTGTTTCAATGCCGGCATCAGCC
>OMRS01000291.1 GCA_900313545.1 uncultured Eubacteriales bacterium
ACGTGCCGACGCTCTCGCCCTGGATCGCATCGCCGTTATCCACCAGGAGCACGTGGCTGGTCTTTGACAGGTTCTCCCTGGCCGCATACAGGCCTGCATATCCCCACCATTTCTCGATGCCGCAGTGCACATCCTATGTGTATAAGATGATGATATCCTTTTCAAGCGCAGGGGCCTTTTTCTCAGCGGCGGCCGCGCATCCCAGCAGCATGACGGCGGCCAGAAGCAGTCCGGGCAGTTACTTCATGCGTTTTTCCTCCCTGAGTTCCAGTCGGCAGGCGTTGTCTCCTCAATATAAATATCATACCCGACGGACGGCAGGATTGAAAGCTCAAAATGCGGAGCCCCTCCTCCCTTCGCAGCCTCCGGGAATCCCCTGCTCCCCGTCCCCGGGAGGACCGGAACTTCCCCGCACCGGGAGGGAGCCTCCCGACGCCCGCTTCGGGATGTGCCCCTCAGGCGCCTGCGCTCCCGGCCCGTCTGCACCGGTGCCCCCCTCCTCCGGGTCTTTTTTCGCAGTTGTCCCAAATTCCGTCTGCGAATTTGTAAAAATTGCGAAAACGGATTTCAAGTCGGCAGGTTTTTTGATATAATGTTTCCAAGCCATATTTTACGCAAGGAGGAAAATCCCCATGAAGAAACTGTTTGCCACCGTTCTCGTGCTCGTTCTGCTTCTGGCCGTGGCCGCCGTGGCAGAGCCGAAGGTCTACAACGTCGCCTACCTCGTCAACGGCAACCTGGGCGACAAGTCTTTCTTTGACTCCGCCGCCTCCGGCATCGAGGCCCTGGAGAAGGCGGGACGGATCACCTGCACCACCATCGAAATGGGCGGAAACGATGAGGACAAGCCCAGATGGCTCTCCACCCTCTATGATGTCTCCGAGTCCGGCGACTATGACATCATCATCTGCGGCACCTACCAGATGCCCGACTTCCTCAAGGAGGTCGCCACCGCGTACCCCGATCAGAAGTACATCATCTTCGACGACAACACCTATGTGGGCGCCAACAGCAACGTGCTGAACCTCACCTACAAGCAGAATGACATGGGCTACCTGATCGGCGTCTTCGCCGCCTGCATGACGACCGACACCAGCGTTCCCAAGATCAATCCGGAACCCGTCGTCGGATTTGTCGGCGGCGTGGACTCCCCGGTCATCAACGACTTCCTGGCCGGCTTCATCCAGGGCGCCAAGTCCGTCAACCCCGACGTCAAGGTGGATACCCGCTACACCAATGACTATGTGGATACCGCCATCGCCAAGGAATACGGCCTGTCCATGATCAACGACAACAAGTGCGACATCATCTGGGGCGTGGCGGGCAATGCCGGCAACGGCGCCGCGGAAGCCGCCCTGCAGACCGACAAGGCCTGGTTCATCGGCGTTGACTCCGACCAGGAGCTGACCCTGAGCCCGGATCTGGCCGCCCTCACGCTGACCTCCGGCCTCAAGAACATCGGCAACTCCATCGTCTGGGTCATCGACGAGCTGGACGCCGGCAAGGAGTACTGGGGCACCGAAGTGACCCTCGGCCTTGCTGAAGGCGGCGTCGGAATCGTGACCGACAAGAACTTCGACAAGTACGCCTCCGATGCGACCAAGGCCGCCGTGGCCAAGGCCCAGGAGGACGTCCTCTCCGGAACGCTCACCGTCGGAACGGCCATCGGCCCGAACGCGATTGACCCCGTCTCCCTGCGCGACGGCGTCCGTCCGTAATCATCCGTCTCTTCCGGTACACATCTGTCATCCATACGAGGAAGCTCCTTCGAGCTTCCTCATCTTTTCATTAAGAACTTCCCGTCCCGCACGCTGCCCTCTCCACGGCGGGCCACAGTTCTTTCCACCGACATGAACGGACAGGAGGAATCACCATGCCAGATGGCGCAATTCCCTCCAGGGACGAATATGCCGTCCAGATGAAGGGAATCACCAAGGTCTACTCATCCGGCGTCGCCGCGAACCGGAATGTGGATTTCAATCTCCGAAGGGGAGAGATCCACGCCCTGATGGGGGAAAACGGCGCCGGGAAAAGCACCCTTATGAACATCCTTTTCGGGCTTGAACAGCCCACCAGCGGCGAGATCATCGTCAACGGGGAAAAGCTGGACATCTCCTCGCCCTCCGTGGCCATCTCCCACGGCATCGGCATGGTCCATCAGCACTTCATGCTGGTGCCCAGCCTCTCCGTGGCGGAGAACGTGGTGCTGGGCATGGCGCCCAGAAAGTCCGGCATCTTCATCGACCGGGAGAAGGCCATCCAGATCACCCGGGAGTATTCGGAGCGCTTCAACCTCCAGGTTGAGCCGGAAGCCAAGGTCATGGACATCCCCGTGGGAATGAAGCAGAAGGTGGAAATCCT
>OMRS01000058.1 GCA_900313545.1 uncultured Eubacteriales bacterium
CTCCCTTCCCCGGAGGAGAAGCATGGTTCTGACTGAACTTGACCATGTCTCCAGGAGCTTTACCCTGAAACCGGTGCTCCGGGAGGTCACCCTCCACATCGGGGACAGGGAAAAGATCGGCGTGGTGGGAGTCAACGGGAGCGGCAAATCCACGCTTCTGAAGATCTGCGCAGGCCTGGAGGAGCCGGAGAGCGGCAGCGTCCGGCGCAGACAGGGTATGACGGTCTCCTATCTGCCGCAGATGCCGGACTTCAGGCAGGCCCGGACCGCGCCCCAGCAGGTGCTGGCTGACTGCCACGACAGCCTCGGGTCCGTGGACGAATTTGAGGCCCGGGCCATGCTGACGCGGCTGGGACTGACGGACATGGAAGGGGATGTGCGGACCTTCTCCGGCGGACAGAAAAAACGGGTGGCCCTGGCTGCGGCACTCATCCGGCCGGTGGACCTGCTGCTTCTGGATGAACCCACCAACCATCTGGATGCGCAGACCATCTGGCAGCTGGAGCAGATTCTGGAAGGCATCACAGGGTCGCTTCTGATGGTGACCCATGACCGCTACTTCCTTGACCGGGTCTGCAACCGCATTGCGGAAATCGATCAGGGAGGGCTGTTCCTGCACGAGGGCAACTACAGCGTCTATCTGGAGGAGCGGGCAGGGCGCATGGAGATGGCCGCCGCTGCCCAGCGAAAACGGGCCAGCATCCTCAGACGGGAACTGGAATGGATCCGGCGAGGCGCACCGGCGCGCTCGACGAAGCAGAAAGCCAGAATTGCAAGATTTGAAGCCATGGCCGCCATCCGCGCACCGAGGCAGGACCGGGACCTCGACTTGTCTCACGGCAGCACGAGACTGGGACGGACCGTCATCGAATGCAGGGATACGGCCATGTCCGCGGGCGGGAAAACGCTGTTTTCCCAGTGGGAGTGCGTGCTGGGCCGCAGGGAACGCCTGGGCATCGTCGGCCCCAGCGGCTGCGGGAAGACGACCCTGCTCCGAATGCTCTCGGGGGAACTGCCGCCCCGGCAGGGCAGCGTGGTGATCGGGGAAACCGTGAAAATCGGGTTTTTCCGCCAGGAGTTTCCCGGGTGCCCTTCTGACTGGCGGGTCATCGACTATATGCGCAGTATCGCGGAATACGTGCAGACCCCGGAGGGAAGGCGCTCCGCATCCCAAATGCTGGAGCGGTTCCTGTTCCCACCCGATGTGCAGCTGACCCCGGTCAGCCGCCTGAGCGGCGGGGAAAAGCGCCGGCTGTACCTGTGCGGGATTCTGATGGATGCGCCCAATGTGCTTTTGCTGGATGAACCCACCAACGATCTGGACATCGAGACCCTGGAAATTCTGGAGGATGCTCTGGACGAGTTTCCCGGAGCGGTGGTGGCGGTGTCCCATGACCGGTACTTCCTCGATCGCATCGCCTCCCGGCTGATGGCCTTTGAAGAGGGGAAGATCGTCTCCTATGTCTGCCGTTTCAGCGAATACCTGCAGGCCCTGTCCCTGCCGGAAACCGTCCCGCAGGATAAAGAAGAAAAGCCGAGGGAAAGAAAACGGGACCGGGAGGAGAGAATGACCTGGAGGGAACAGCAGGAATATGCCGGAATCGATGAAAGAATGGATCGGCTCAGTGCCCGTCTGGCGGAACTGGACAGGGACATTGCGGGCGCCGCGTCCGACTATGTGAAACTGATGGAACTGCAGCAGGAACGGGAGAGGACCTGCCAGGAACTGGAAGAGGCGCAGGAGAGATGGCTGTACCTTCAGGAAAAAGCGGAACGTCTGGCAGGGGAGGAGAGCTGAATGGCAGGATCTGCTCCCCGTTTCTTTTACTGTTACATGCTCCGATGCGGCGACGGATCGCTGTATACCGGCTACACGGATGATCCGGTGGAGAGACTGAAACGTCACAACAGCGGAAAGGGAGCCAAGTATACCCGCTCCAGGGGACCTTGCCAGGCCGTCTATCTGGAGCCTTTTTTCGGGAAAACGGAGGCCATGAGCCGGGAATGGCAGATCAAGCACACGCTGAGTCATGCGGAAAAGGAAGCGCTCTGCGCCATTCCCGAACAGCGGCTGGTGAGTACCTGCATGGACCGGTTCGGAATTGTTCCGGATATGCCCTTTTC
>OMRS01000080.1 GCA_900313545.1 uncultured Eubacteriales bacterium
GAGCCAGAACGTCTCCTTCCCCATCCTGGGCGGTGACACTCTGGACTCCAACGTGGTCGCCTCTTCCGCCAAGGGCACCAAGGTCAATGTGATCATCACCACCTTCTATCAGGAAGGCGGCAATTCTGACTTCGACACCGGCTTCAAAGCATGGCTGAATTCCGACAGCGAAGCTATGACCAACAACGGTGGTAACGACCAGATCGCAGCTGTTTCCGTCATGGGTTATGACGCCTACAATACCGCTCTCGCCGCCATCAAGGCTGCCGGCAGCGTGGATTCCAAGGCAATCATGGCTGCGCTTCCCGGCGTAACCCTCACCGGCGTGTCCGGCGATATTGCCTTTGACAGCACCGGCGATGCCATCCGTAATTCTGCTTTCGTGAAGAAGATTAACGGAGAGACCGGAGAATGGGATTTCGTCACCGTACAGACTGTCGAATAATCCCGCTCTGACAAAAGTTGATTCAAAAGCGGCGGAGCAGGCCTCCGCCGCTTTTTATATGAAGGGAGCGCTACTCTCGTGTGGAACACCATTTTCCCCTATTTTCTCTCCGGCGTTTCCGTGGGCGGCCAGTATGCCCTGATTGCCATCGGCTACAGCATGGTCTATGGCATTCTGCGACTGATCAACTTTGCCCACGGTGATGTGTTTATGGTAGCCGGCATTCTGATGGTTTATATTTCCGCCAGTGGAGTTCCGCTGTGGATCTGTATCCCCCTGGTGCTGGTGCTCACCAGTCTTCTGGGCTTTGTCATTGAGCGCCTGGCTTACAAGCCCCTTCGTTCGGCGCCGAGGATGAGCATCATGATCTCTGCCATCGGTGTCAGCTATACCCTGCAGAACCTGGTGCTCTACGTCACCGGCGGACTGAACCAGTTCTATCCCACCATTCCCTGGATTTCGGATTCCATCACCATCGGCACTGCGACGACAAAAATCGTCACCGTGGTCACCCCGATACTGACCCTTCTGCTGGTGTTCGGGCTGGTCATGCTGATCAACCACACCAAGGTTGGCATGGCCATGCGCGCCGTGTCCAAGGATTTTGAGACCAGTCAGCTGATGGGCATCAACATCAACCGGGTCATTTCCATCACGTTCGTCATCGGTTCCTTCCTTGCCGGAATCGGTTCCATGCTCTATTTCACGAACTATACCACGGTCATTCAGACCAGCGGCGCCATGCCCGGCCTGAAGGCTTTCGTTGCAGCCGTCTTTGGCGGCATCGGCAGCATCCCGGGCGCCGTGATCGGAGCATTCATCATCGGCATCTGTGAAAACATCATCAAAGGTCTGGATATCATCCTGCTCAAGAGCGGCCTGATTGCCAAGCCCATGGGTCTGGCCACCTTCTCGGATGCCTTCACCTTTGCGCTGCTCATTATCATTCTTGTCGTCAAGCCCACCGGACTGTTCGGCGAGAAAACCATAGACAAGGTATGAGGTGATCTGTATGAGCATGACCGAAAAGAAAAAGATCTCTACCCCGCAGATCATCTCCGCCGCGATTATCCTCGCCTTCTACGTACTCGTGTTCATCGCGGAACAGACCCTCGCACCCACCTCCATGATTTTTACCGTCCTCAAAAAAGGCGCGACCTATGCCCTGGTTGCCGTCTCCATGAATCTGCTCAACGGCTTTACGGGGATCTTCTCCCTGGGCCAGGCGGGCTTCATGCTCATCGGCGCCTATGTCTATGCCATCTTCACCATTCCGCTCGCTCAGCGTGCTGCCGTGTACCAGTATTATAACGGGGGCATCGTGCAGTTCACGCTTCCTGTGTTTATCGCCATGATCCTGTCCGGCCTTGTGGCGGCCTTCTTCGCCTACCTGATCGGTCTCCCGGTTCTGCGCCTCAAGAGCGATTACCTGGCTGTCGCCACCCTTGGCTTTGCCGAAATTATCCGCGCCATCTTCCAGTGGGACAAAATCGGTCCCCTGACCAATGGCTCCAACATGCTCCGGCTTTTCCCCACCTTCAACGACTTCAACATCAAAAACAGCAGCGGAGAGGTGGTCGTCTACCTTTCCACAATGGTTCCGCTGCTGATTTCCGGAGTCTGCATTGCCCTGATCCTGATGCTGATCAATTCCACCTTTGGCCGCGCGCTGCGCGCCATGAAGGATGACGAGATCTCCGCGGAAGCCATGGGAATCCATCTGGCCAGCCACAAACAGCTCGCCTTCTGCATCTCCTCCTTCTTCACCGGCGTGGGCGGCGCCATGCTGGCCATGTACCAGACCACGGTGCAGGCCAAGAGCTTCACCACCGCCATGACCTATGAAATTCTCCTGATTGTGGTCATCGGCGGTATCGGAAGCGTGACCGGAAGCTGCCTGAGCTCCTTCCTGTTCGTTGCCTGTTCTGAATGGTGGCTCCGTTTCCTGGATCAGAAGCAGGTCATCGGCGGCTTTGAAGTACCTCTGCTGCGCAACGGCTTCCGTCTGGTGGTCTTCTCCATCATCATCATGATCGTCGTGCTTTTCTTCCGCCAGGGAATCATGGGTACCCGCGAGCTACCGGATCTGTTCCGAAAAAAACGATCAGCCGCAAAGAAGGGAGCATAAGCCGTGGCAGAGAAAATTCTGAGAATTGAAGACCTCACCATGCAGTTCGGCGGCGTTGTTGCCGTGGATCACTTCAGCATGGTTATCAACCAGGGCGAGATCGTTGCCCTTATCGGCCCCAATGGTGCAGGAAAGACCACGGCCTTCAACGCCGTCACCGGCGTCTATACTCCCACCTCCGGTTCCGTCTTCCTGGGGGAGAAGAACATCACCGGGCTGCGTCCGGATCAGATCACCGCTCTGGGAATCGCCCGGACCTTCCAGAACATCCGCCTCTTCTCCTCCATGACCGTCTTTGAAAATGTACTGACGGCCCACCATCTTCGCAGAACAAGCAATGTCTTCACCGCCACTCTTCGCCTCAACGCTGCGGAAGAAGCCCGCATGCGCAAGGATACCGAAGAGCTGCTCAAGCGGGTCGACCTTTACGAATTCAAAGACGAGATGGCGACCTCCCTGCCCTATGGCAAGCAGCGTCTTCTGGAGATCGTCCGTGCCCTTGCCACAAAACCCAAGCTGCTGCTGCTGGACGAGCCCGCCGCCGGCATGAATCCGCAGGAAACCGAGGAACTCGGCGAGTTCATCAAGCGCATCCGCAGGGAATTCGATCTGTCCATCTTCATTATTGAGCATCACATGAACCTGGTCATGGGCATCTCCGACAGGATCTACGTCATTGAGTTCGGCAAGCAGATCGCCGAAGGTGTCCCGGAGGAGATCCAGAACAATCCCGCAGTCATTGAAGCCTATCTCGGAGGAGGTGAAGACCTGTGATTCTGCTTCGCGTACAAGACCTGAGGGTCAGTTACGGCGGCATCGAGGCCCTCAAAGGCATCTCCTTTGACGTGGAAAAAGGCCAGATCGTCACCCTCATCGGCGCCAATGGCGCCGGCAAGTCCACCACTCTGCGCACCATCGCCGGCCTGATCAAGCCCGATTCAGGAACCATCACCTATGACGGAAATGTGATTTCCGGACAGCAGCCCCAGCAGGTGGTCCAGCAGGGCCTGTGCCTTGTACCGGAAGGACGCCGCGTCTTTCCCAACCTGACCGTTCTTGAAAACCTGCGTATCGGCGCATACCTGAGAAATGATGATCTGACTGCTGACATCGATCATGTCTACAAGCTGTTCCCCCGCCTCAAGGAACGCTCCTGGCAGCTGGCCGGGACCCTTTCCGGCGGCGAACAGCAGATGCTGGCCGTTGGCCGTGCCCTGATGATGCGCCCGAAGCTGCTCATGATGGATGAACCTTCCCTGGGACTTGCACCCATTATCATCCGCAGCATTTTCCAGATCATTGAGACCCTCCACAATGAAGGAATCACCATCCTGCTGGTGGAGCAGAACGCCAATGCCGCGCTGAAGATTGCCGACTACGCCTTCGTTCTCGAAACCGGCATGCTGGGCATGCAGGGCGAAGGACAGGTCCTGCTCAATGACCCGGGCATCAAGAGTGCCTATCTTGGCAAATCCAAATAATGCGTCTGACCGCGACGAAAGATTATCAGTCCGTCTGCGCAGATCCGCCAAATAAAAAAGGAACAGCAGTCAACTTGCTGTTCCTTTTTTTATTTGGATTGATTACTTCTTGGCCTTGCCCTGGTTTGCAACCTTGTTCATCTTGGCAGCCACCGCCTCGGGATCGCCGAGGAAGTACTTCTTGACCAGATTCTGGTTGTCATCCAGTTCATACACCAGAGGAATGCCGGTGGGCAGGTTGACCTTGGCAATCTCTTCCGGAGTCAGTTTTTCGAAGTACATGACCAGAGCACGCAGGCTGTTGCCGTGAGCCGCGATCACGATGCGCTTGCCGGCAGCGATCTGGGGACGGATTTCCTTCTCATAGTAAGGAACCGTCCGGGCGATGGTATCCTCAAGGCTCTCGCCCAGAGGAAGCACGGATGCATCCTCGCCGCGATACATGACCAGCTTCGCGGGGTTACGGTCATCATCCGCTTCAAGAACAGGAGGACGCACATCAAAGGAACGGCGCCAAACCTTCACCTGCTCCTCGCCATACTTTTCAGCCGTCTCGGACTTGTTCAGTCCCTGAAGGGCACCGTAATGACGTTCATTCAGCTGCCATGCCTTGATGACGGGCAGCCATGCACGGTCCATTTCATCCAGTGCATAGTTCAGCGTGTGAATGGCGCGCTTCAGATAAGAGGTATAGCACAGATCAAAATCCAGTCCGGCTTCCTTCATCAGGACACCGGCTGCCTTTGCTTCTGCCACACCAGTCGGGGACAGTTCAACATCCGTCCAGCCGGTGAAACGATTCTCAAGATTCCATGCACTTTCACCGTGACGGATCAATACAAGTTTCATAGCGTTTTCCTCCTTAAAGAACGGCACTCAAGAGGATTCTTCATCTCCAGCGGTGCCGGTTTCTTCCGTCATTATGTCATCGGCTTCCTGGCATGTCAAGGAAAAACGCCTTGTGCTTGAGACGTCGGATCCCCCCGTTCACTCCATCAGCACCGCCGGTTGGTTTCCATCCCTTCATGTCCCGGCTTTTTCCGGAGGATCTTCCGCATGCCGACCGGCCTTAAACGTAAA
>OMRS01000253.1 GCA_900313545.1 uncultured Eubacteriales bacterium
CAGGGTTTCCCCCTGGGCATCCATGGCGAAGGTGTGGGGAAGATAGGCATGGGTGGAGACGATCAGGCGGTCGAGGACGGTATCGGCAGGAAGCCGGAAGGTATTGCTGACCGCGGAAAAGGGAGATGCCGCATAGGAAGGAATCATCAGGTAACGGTCGGTATTGTATCCGCCCCTTGAACGGACGGTGTCCACAAAGACCTGATTGAGCCGGTTGATGCAGTCTGCAGCATCCTGACAGTCAATGCTGCTTTCTTCAAACTGCCATTCGTACATGGAGCCCACGAGTCGGGGTTCGTTCATTCCCTCAAAGATCAGGTGGTCATCATAGGAGGCAAAGCGGTCCGCGATCTGCGTCCAGATGTTGGTCAGGTACTCGGCGGAACGGGCATAGCCATCTGAGGTGACTTTGATGAAATCATCGCCCAGATCATGATGGCAGTTGATGATGACGTACAGGTTCCTTTTGATGGCCCAGTCAACGATCTCCTGGACACGGTCCATCCATTTGACATTGATGTCATCGTGGACCCCCGTCACATGATTGTGCCAGGATACCGGAATCCGGATCGTGTTGTATCCGGAGGCGTAGACGGTATCGATGACGTTTTCCGTGGTCGTGACTCCGCTCCAGTAGGATTCAAGGGTCAGGTCGTTCCCCGGAAAAGGATCCTTGTAGGATTCCAGAGCGCTTCCCAGGTTCCATCCCACCTGGAGTTTCTGGACAAAGGCCACCGCCTCATTGCCGGGGAGCTTCATTCTGGGCAGGTCGATGTCCGGAACGGAGCTCATATCCGAAGCCGCGAGAGCAGAAAGGGGAACGGTGAAAAGAACGGCAAGGATCAGAAGAAGTACTGTAAGTCTCATAGATTCCTCCCTGATGGACAAAAAACTACCAACAAATTGTCGCATAACTCACTGAAAAATGCAAGCAGTCATGCAAACAAAAGGAAAACTGGACCTCAGATCCGACCGTACTGGCGCAGCAGGTTTTCCGTCACCTCAATGAACTCATAGACCATGGCGTCACAGTGGGGCTTCTTCTGCCCGCCGTTTCTCTTGTTGAGAAGAAGCAGATCCCGGCATTCCAGACACCCTTCGTGGCGAGAGCGCATGTCAGCATAAATCTTCTGCAGCATGGGGACATCCGTCAGACCGCAGGCGCCCAGGACCAGAAGGCAGCCGACCAGAGCGCCGCATACGGAGCCCATTTTCATGCCGCCTCCGAAGTTCCCGGCAATGGCATAGGCCTGTTCCTCGGTCATGCCCATCTCCCGGGCAAAGGGGACGGTGATTGCCTGGGCACAGTTGTAGTGAGGCGTGTCGATGGCACGAAGCGCGATGGCGTGCTCCATATAGGGACTCATTTCTGTCCACCTCCTGCGCGGACAATTCCGCTTCTGTCAATGACCTGAACCATTTCACGGATCTCCTCCGGCGGAAGCACCAGTGCAAAACGGACGTATCCCTCTCCGGAGGGGCCAAAGCTGGCACCGGGAGTGCACAGTACGCCGGTTTCGTTCATCAGCTTCAGGCAGAAAGCCATGCTGTCGGTGTATCCTTCAGGAAGGGGCGCCCAGACAAACATGCTTCCCTTGTTCTTTGACACCGGCCATCCGATGGAAGTCAGCCCTTCACACAGGGCATCCCTTCGGGCCTGGTACAGAAGGCACTGCTCCCGGACCGGCTCCAGAGGAAGGTTCAGGGCGGCAACGGCGGCCTTCTGAATGGGAAGGAACATGCCAAAGTCAATCTGGCTGCGGAGTTTCCGGAACGCGGCGACCACGTCGGTTCGTCCGATCAGAAAGCTGATGCGGGCGCCGGTCACATTGAAGGACTTGGAAAGGCTGAAAAACTCGGCGCCGACCTGTGCGGCTCCCGGAAACGAGAGGAAGCTTCCGCCGCGCAGCCCGTCAAACTGGATATCGCTGTATGCATTGTCATGAAGGATAAAGATGTCATATTCCCTGGCAAACTCGATGATTTCCCGGTACACCTGCGCTGTGCCCACGCTTCCTGTGGGATTGGAGGGAAGGGAGACGACCATGTATTTGGCACGCCGGGCGACCTCTTCCGGGATGCTGTGCACGTCCGGAAGAAAATGGTTTTCGCGGGTCAGGGGGTAATAATAGGGCTGCGCGCCTGCGAGCAGGGCACCTGCCATGAAGACCGGATAGCAGGGGGTGGGTAGAAGGACCGTGTCCCCCTCATCACAGAGGACAAGGCCGATGTGGCCGATGCCCTCCTGA
>OMRS01000091.1 GCA_900313545.1 uncultured Eubacteriales bacterium
GGTCAGGCTTCCCACCTCTTCATTGTCAAAGACGGCAAGGACATCGATGTGTCCCCGGCTCTCCGGAATATCCAGAAAGGCGAGTGTGGACGCATAGGCACATTCAAGATTATCAATGCGGGGGCAGCTGAAGTACTGGCCGGAGAATCCCCAGATGGAGCCGGGAGTCCGGTTGTAGACGTACAGGTCTGAAGACACGATGTCCCCGGCTTTGCAGTTCAGGATGGCGGCTGTTTCCTGCAGCAGGGTCCCTTGTTCATCGGATTCCCCGACCAGCGGAAGAAGGTCCACCTGGGGATTGAGGGCAACTCCGTTATTGACATCCCGGTTGAAATGGATGGGCATGCTGGGAATGAGCACCATATCCCGCTGAAAGTCCAGCAGACGGGTGGTCAGGAGGTCTCCCTCCCTGACCATCACCCGGCCGGCAATTCCCAGGGGACGGTCGAACCAAGTGGAGAGGATGGGACCGCCGTAAACTTCGGTATTGAGGCTCAGGTAGATCCCGCCCTGACCGGTTTCAGAGCAGGGCTTGAGTTTCAGCATGGGGGAGTCGGAATGACTGGAAACGAGCTGGAAATGGGTAAAGCTGTCCGCCGGGATCCGGAAGGCGATCAGGGATGACTGGTTCCGGGTGACCACATAGCTTTTCCCGGGAAGCAGCTGCCACGGCGTGCACTCCTGGAGCTCGGTACAGCCGGATTCCACCAGCCGTCGGCGAAGGAGATCAACGGCATGAAAAGCCGTGGGAGACTGAGTGACAAATGAGAGGAAATCCTCTGCCTGTGGTTTCATGAAAGCGCTCCTCCTTCACTGCAGGTATTTGTCCAAAAACAACGGGAAATCCTTTTTGATGGCTGGTTCATGCGCATGGACGTCCCGGGTCCTCCGGGTTCTTGCGGAGAACCCGCACACGCGCATTTCTGCCCTGTGCGTCGGGGGCTTACTTCAGCGCATGCGGTTTCATGCGCATGAAAAGATGAACCGCACCGCCGGCATCTTCCCGCCGCAGATGGAGCTGCAGATCCAAAATATGGATAAATCGTCTGGATTATATCAGGATGGAGAGGGTGGAGCAAGGAAAGGAGCAGCGAATATCAATCTACAGTAAAACCGTAGAATATTCATAAAAAATTCATAAAATATGCATAAAAAACGCATAATGTGCAAATTGCTGTTGACATGGACGGAAAGAGGATGTATATTATGCGCACATACAAAGACGGAGGAAAAAGAAATGACCAACTACAAGAAAATCGTTCTGGCCTATTCCGGCGGACTCGATACGTCCATCATCATTCCCTGGCTGAAAGAGACCTACCCCGGATGTGAAGTGATTGCGGTGTCCGGCAATGTGGGACAGGCGGATGAACTGGAGGGACTTGAGGCCAAGGCGCTCAAGACCGGCGCATCCAAGCTGTACGTTCTGGATCTGACGGATGATTATGTGGATAATTACATCATTCCGACCATGAAAGCCGGAGCGGTTTATGAGGAATACCTTCTGGGCACCAGCACCGCAAGACCCTGCATTGCCAAGGGCCTGGTGGAAGTGGCCCTCAAGGAGGGTGCGGATGCCATCTGTCACGGCTGTACCGGCAAGGGAAATGATCAGGTCCGTTTCGAACTGGCCATCAAGCATTTTGCTCCGGAAATGCCCATCATCGCTCCCTGGAGAATCTGGGATATCAAGTCCCGGGATGAGGAGATCGACTATGCGGAAGCGCACAATGTGCCTCTGAAGATCAACAGGGAAACCAATTACTCCAAGGATAAGAACCTCTGGCATCTGAGCCATGAGGGACTGGATCTTGAGGATGTGGGCAACGAACCGACCTATGAAAAGCCCGGTTTCCTGGAGATGGGCGTTTCTCCCCTGAATGCTCCGGATGAACCGACCTACGTGGAACTGGAATTTGTCGAGGGAACGCCGGTCGCCCTCAACGGCACGAAGATGTCGGCCAAGGAGATCATCCTGGCGCTCAATGAGATCGGCGGAAAGAATGGAATCGGCATTCTTGACATTGTGGAGAACCGTCTCGTTGGAATGAAGTGCCGTGGCGTCTATGAGACCCCGGGCGGGGCGATCCTCTACAAGGCGCACAGCGTCCTGGAGAGCGTGTGCCTGGACAAGATGACCCTGCATGAAAAGCAGAGGCTGTCTATCACCTTTGCTGAACTGGTCTATAATGGCCAGTGGTTCACGCCCCTGAGGGAAGCCCTGAGTGCCTTTGTGGACAAGACCCAGGAGAATGTCACCGGAAAAGTCAGGCTGAAGCTTTACAAGGGCAATATGATCAATGCCGGAGTGTGGAGCCCGAATTCCCTGTACTCGGAGGACATTGCCACTTTCGGCGAGAGCGACTACAATCAGGCGGATGCTGCGGGATTTATCAATCTCTTCGGCCTTCCCATCAAGGTCCAGGCCATGGTCAACAAGAAAAAGTAAGAAACATGGCTCCGGAGGGCGGCTCTGCAGTGACAGGGAGGCTCCCGGCATCTTGCGGCGGATCAGAAGAAGGCTTCCGGGATGCCGGACAGGTGCATCGGGGAGGCTGCCAACAGGATCAGCCGAGTGAGGGGAAGAACCTTCTGTGTGCAGGGAGCGTAAAAACACCTGGAGGTGGCGCGGCGGCAGCCGCGCCACATTTTTAGATTCATCGAAGAATCCCGCATTGTCAGGAAGGAAGAGAATATGCCGTGCAGGGACGGTTTCAGGTGAATGAAGGTGGCATGCCGGGGGGATCCCTTCGGGCACCGGGAAACACGGACCAGGGCGTCACAGGAGGCCTGAAAAGGCCGGACGGGACCCAGGAAAGGAGTAACGAACCATGAATTTCAGGAACCGGAGTTTTCTGAAACTGCTGGATTACACACCGGAGGAGATCACCGCTCTGGTGGACCTGGCGGTGGAGTACAAGAAAAAGAAACAGGCAGGCATTCCCCACAGGGATTGTGCCGGCAGGAATGTGGTGCTGCTGTTTGAAAAAACCAGCACCAGAACCCGCTGCGCCTTCGAGGTGGCGGCGGCGGACCTGGGAATGAACGCCGTCTATCTGGATCCCAAGGGCTCCCAGATGGGAAAAAAGGAATCCATGAAGGATACTGCGCGGGTACTGGGACGGATGTTTGACGGAATTGAGTACAGGGGATTTGATCAGAGCGTTGTTGAAACCCTGGCGGCCTGTTCCGGTGTGCCGGTGTGGAACGGCCTGACCGATGAATTTCATCCCA
>OMRS01000268.1 GCA_900313545.1 uncultured Eubacteriales bacterium
CCATCCGGATGAACTGGGGACTGTGGACTGGCTGCCGGCGGACCGGGAGGTCGTCGCGATTCTCCGGAAGGAATCCGTTTTCCTTCCATAGGGCCGTTCAATCCCGTCAGGGATCCTTTCCGGCTTCTTCCGGCGATACGGCAAGTCCTGCGGGGCCGGCCCGCAACACGGTCGGTCCGCCTCAAATACAGTTCTTCAGCCCGGACAGCGCTCTTGAACAGAAGATTCCATTGTTGAATTCTAATTATTTCATAAAGTATTTCTATCCAAATGCTTTTTGACCGGATCGAAGTCTCAAAATGCCTGCCGGCCTCATGCGCGGGGAATTCCCGGAGTTCACCCGCAGTCCGTTTTTTCCAAAAATCTTTGATGCTTTTTGATGCCATGCGGCATCGAGAAAGAAAGGAATCTGCCATGAAGAAAAGGATTTGTGTTCTCCTGCTGACCCTGATGACCCTGTTCGCGCTGCCCGGTTTTGCCGCCGCACCGACAGAATACGCCATTCCGGGAATCGGAACGGAAATCCACGGATTCACGGTCACCGGCGTCACCCCCTGGGCGACGTATGCCACCCAGATCGTGGAACTGACCCACCAAAAAACCGGTTCCGTGCTGTACTGGATTGCCAATGACAGCATCGACCGCTCCTTCCGGATCGCCTTCCGGACGCCTGTTTATGATGACACGGGGATTCCTCATGTCTTTGAGCATGCCACCCTTGGAGGAAGCCCCAAATATCCCGGCGCCAACACATTCTTTGACATGCTGAGCCAGACCAGCCATACCTTTTTGAATGCGCAGACCAATACCTGCTATACCTCCTATCCCATGTCAACCATTTCGGAAGACCAGCTGCACCAGTATATCGATTATTATATCAACGGGCTGATCCATCCGCTGGCCCTGACAAATCCCTATGCGCTGATGCGGGAAGCCTACAGGTATGAGCTCGACGCTCCCGATGCAGAAATCAGCCTTCAGGGGGTTGTCTACAGCGAAATGCAGGGCGCTCTCACGGTGATCTCCCGGGCTAAATATAATCACCTGAAGATGCTCTGCCCAGGCAGCTATGTCTCCAGCATCTCAGGGGGAGACCCCCGTTTCATTCCCGACCTGACCGTCGATGCCCTCCAAAGGTTCCATGACACCTATTATCACCCCTCAAATGCCACCATGTATCTCGGCGGCGACGTCAACCTTCCTGCTTTTCTGGAGCAGCTCGACAGGGATTTCCTCAGCGGGTTTGACAAAAAGGAGATTCCCATCGAGGATCCCCATTATCAGCCGCTTGAGCCGGGTTACCATGAACAGGTCTTTTCCTGTCCTGTGGAATCCGGAGCAGGCACGGACCATGCGGCACACATCATTTATGCCTGTCCGTTCAAGCCCGGTTCCTATGATGATATCGCCTCACTCAAGTATGTCACCTATTATCTGAATGACGAGTCTTCACCCTTCCGGCGTCTCATCCTGCAGCGCCTTCCCCATGCCAATGTCTCCGTCACCCTTCAGCGGCTTCCGGAAGAGAAGGCAGAACTGGATTTTTATGCACTGGGCGTGGATGAATCGGACAAGGAAGTCTTCCGTGCAACCTGCGAGGAGGCGCTTTCTGAACTGCTCAGGGAAGGGGTCAATGAAGAGACCCTTCGGTCCCTTCGGGTCGAGGATGAGTTTATCCAGCTGCTGAATCTGGACAGTTCTTCCGTTTATTTGTCGCTTGGCAATGTCATGGCCTCTCTGTGGAGCACTTTCGGCCGGAGGGACGCATGGAAAATGCAGGCCGATTTTGAAAACCGGCTGCATGAGCTGATCACCGTTGATCATCTCAACGAACTCATTCAACAATACTGGTCGTCTCTGGACACCCAGGTTCTGGCTGTCACCGTGCCTGTCCCTGGCCTCAAGGAGGAAGAGGACGCGAAGCTGCATGGGCACCTGGCAGAAATGAAGGCGGAGATGAGCCCCGAAGAGCTCAGCTCGCTGGTCGAGCAGACCCGTGCCTACCATGCCTTCGTAGAGGAAAGCAATCAGATTTCCATGCCGGAAACACTCAATGCGCTTTCCGCGAGCACCCTTCCGGAAGAGGTCTCCTATGCGCCTGCCAGCGAAACCACCCTGAACGGACTGAGGCTGATTACTTCCGAAATCGATTCCCCGCTCACCGGCATCATCCTTTTGAATGAGGCCGATGTGATTCCCTTCAGCGATCTGTTTGATTTTCTGACATTCGCATCTCTCACCGGCCGGTTGTCCACAGACCTGTATACCCGTGAAGAACTGCCCTCGAAGGCGAGTCAGGTCTCCTATTCGCTGTCTCTGCTGGAGTATGATATCCATACCCATCCCGACTCCCGCATGCTCAGTGCCCGGGTTTCCACCTCCTGGTTTGCGCTCCCGGACACGCTGGAAGACAGCTTTGCCCTGGTCGAGGACATCCTGTATCACACAGATTACAGCGATTATGAGTTTATCCGCAACGATGCCAGAAAGCGGCGTTCCGCCCTTCTGCTCTCTCTGGAAAATTCTTCCCCCTCCCGGTCCATCTCCCTGGCAGGCTCCGTCTATTCAACGGACAGCCTGCTCTCGAACTATCTTTCATCGCAGGCCTATATCGATTATCTGGACCGGGTCTCCAGGATGACGGATGCGCAGATGGATGAACTGGTGGCCAAATTTGACCGGTACCGTGGCATGCTGCTCAACAGGAACCATGCCACCCTTGCCCTCATGGCCAACAGGGAGAATCTCCTGCGTGCATCCTCTCTGGGATATCACCTGACCCGCCGGTTCGACGGGACTCCGTATGAAAAGGAGGATTATGCCTCCCGGCTTCCTTCGCCTGCGCTTCACAGCGCGCTGGTCACAGGCGGAAATGTGGCCTTCAACACCGCCATGACCGATCTGGCGGCCGCCGGCTATGACCGGACCGACGGCGGACTGCTCGTCATTTCCCACATCCTCAACAACAAGCTGCTCTACCCGGAAGTTCGCGTCAAGCACAGCGCTTACGGATGCTACACCCATCTGTCCGACTATCTCTTCGGCTTCTATTCCTACCGGGACCCGGGACTGAAGGAAACCTACGACGTATTTGAGCATGCCGGAGATTTCCTCCGCAGCCTGGAAATCTCCCAAGAGGAGCTTGAAGGCTATATCGTCTCTTCCTACAGCAGCCTGACGACGCCGATGGGCCCGCTGTCAGCTTCCCTTCAGGGCATTCAGGATCTTGTCGACGGCATCAGCACCCATGAACAAACCCTGAAGATGATCCGAGACATGAAGGCCTTCAGGGTATCGGATATCGCCAGGTACATTCCCCTTGTCGAGATTGCCGGATCTGCACAATCTGCCCGGGCAACCACGGGGTCCAAAACCCTGATTGACGACAATGCTGACGCATTTGACGCCATCGACAGCACCCTGTTCAACGCCGCGGTCGAGGAGATGCCGGAATCCGACACGGAACCCGCGCTCCAGGGCAACTGACCTTCACCCGGACTGTCCGCACCCGCAAAACCGCGGGTGCGGGACGTTTGTCCGGCGACTCCCCGGAGCAGAAAACCCTGGGGGGGAGGAGCGCGCTCCTCATCCGTTCGCAGCGGCGGGATTTTCTATGGTCCTTGCCGGGTGGGCTGTGTTACAATACGGCAGACAATACAATAGTATTCCGCTTCCCATTTTCTTTTTTCAGGACGGGACTTCCTCCTGAAAACACCGGAGCGGAAGTTTCCCGTTTCTGCCCGGAAGAGGCGCTTCTTTCAGAAAAGCGTCTTCTCCGGATTTGACGACATGACTGAAAGGGGGATGAAGGCCTGCGGCCTGCAGCCCATGACAGAGCGACTATGGGGAATCCTTATCGATTCCTTTCCGAAAATTCTTCTCCCGGGGCTGAAAATGACCCTTCCGCTGACAGTGCTGGCTTTTTCCCTTGCCATGTGCATCGCGGTAGTGACTGCCCTGATCCAGTTTGCCCGCGTCAGGGTCCTCACCCCGCTGGCGCGCCTGTATATCTGGGTGATCCGCGGCACCCCGCTGCTGGTCCAGCTGTTTGTGGTGTTCTATGGTCTTCCCAGCCTTGGCGTGGTTCTGGATGCCTTTCCCGCAGCCGTGATGGTCTTCGCTGTCAATGAGGGCGCCTACTGCGCGGAAACCCTTCGCGGCGCACTGGAATCCATACCCCGGGGCCAAATGGAGGCAGGGTACTGTGTGGGGATGAGCTATGGACAGGTCATGCGCCGCATCGTGCTGCCGCAGGCTCTGAAGGCCGCTTTCCCGGCACTGTCCAATTCCCTGATTGCCATGGTCAAAAACACCTCTCTGGCCGCCAACATCACCGTCATGGAGATGTTCATGGCCACCCAGCGGATCGTTGCCCGGACCTATGAGCCCCTGGCCCTGTATCTGGAGGTGGCGCTGATCTACCTGATGTTCTCAACCCTGCTGACATGGCTCCAGCGCTGGGGGGAACGAAGACTGGCCTCAAAAGGAGGGGGAGCCCATGCTTGAAGTGCGCCATCTGTCCAAGCGCTTCCGTGACATCCCGGCCCTGTCGGACATCTCCCTTACCGTGGAGCGGGGGGATGTCACCGCCGTGATCGGTCCCAGCGGTTCCGGGAAAACCACGCTGCTGCGGTGCATGAATTTTCTGGAAACGGCGGACAGCGGGGAGCTGACCTTCAAGGGAAAGACCGTGGATCTTCACCGGGTCTCCCGCAAGGACATGGCGGCCATCCGCAGAAACACCGGATTTGTCTTCCAGAGCTTCAACCTGTTCGCCAACAAGACCGCACTCCAGAATGTCACGGAGGGTCTCACCATCGTCCGGCACCTGAACGCGGAGACCGCCAAGGAAATCGCCCTGCATACCCTTGACCGTGTCGGGATGCGTGACCGGGCGGATCATTATCCCTCACAGCTCTCCGGAGGGCAGCAGCAGCGGGTGGCCATCGCCCGCGCCATGGCCGCCAATCCGGATATCATCTACTTCGACGAACCCACAAGCTCGCTGGATCCGGAGCTGATCGGGGAAGTCCTCTCCGTCATGCGGGACCTGGCGTCTTCGGGCATGACCATGCTGGTGGTGACCCATGAAATGCGTTTTGCGCGGGATGTGTCCAACCATGTCATCTTCATGGATGCGGGAAGGATTCTGGAGGAAAATGATTCTTCCACTTTCTTTGCCTCTCCGCGCGAAACCCGTGCTCAGGCCTTCCTGAACAGTCTTCACAATTCCTGAACAACCAAAAAGGAGGAAACTATCGATGAAAAAATGTGCAATCCTGCTGCTGGTCCTCATCCTTGCCCTGTGTGCCTCTGCCCAGGCGGATCTCCTCGATGAAGTCCGCTCCAGGGGAAAACTGGTGATTGCCACCGAAGGGGCCTGGTCTCCCTGGACCTTCCACGATGAAAGCGATCAGCTGGTCGGCTTTGACGTGGACGTGGCCCGCGCCATCGCCGAGAAGCTGGGGGTGGACGCCGAATTTGTCGAATGCCCCTGGGAAAGCATTTTTCTGGGCATCGACAGCAAAATGTATGACATGGCCTCCAACTGCGTCGCCATCACCGAGGAGCGCTCCCTCAAATACGACTTCACACAGCCCTATGCGTATCTGCAGACTGCCCTGATCGTCCGGGGCGACAATGACCAGATTCATTCCTTTGATGATCTGGCGGGACGCCGCACGGCCAATTCCATCGGCAGCACCTATGCGATGCTGGGTGAAAGCTATGGGGCTGTCATCGACAACGTGAGCACCCTTGCGCAGACTCTGGACCTGGTGCTTTCCGGACGGGCAGACGCCACGCTCAACGCCGAGCTGTCCTTCTACGATTATATGAAGGAACATCCGGACGCCAACCTGAAGATCGTCGCTCTGAGCCCGAATCCCGAGAAAGTGGGCATCCCGGTGCGAAAGGGAAATGAAGCGTTCCTGTCCGCCCTCAACGACGCCATCAGCGCCCTTCGTGAAGACGGCACCCTGAAGACCATCTCCCATCGCTACTTCACGCCGGACATCACCTCCCTGTCCGGGAACTGATCCCGGCGTCTCCCGGTTCAAACGAACAGTCCGGTCAAACGGCCCGTGGTCCCGTCCGGGATGGAGGAGAAGGGCATCTTTTCCATCGCCGCATCTGGAAACCCGCCCTGCAGGAGAAGGACAATGAAACACACCACGACAGTTCCGACGATGGATGCCGCCCCTGCTCTCCCGGGCGCTGACTTCAGCTATTCAGCAGACGCATCGGATTTTGTCCTGCTGAGCGATGCGGTCCCGGAGGTTCTTCTCGATATTCGTTATTATACTACATATAATTTTGTAGGTGTCCGAATTGACGGGTATGAAGAACCCGTTGCCCTTCTGACCCGGGAAGCTGCAGCCGCCCTCAGGAAGGTCAGCGACGAGCTCGTCGGGAAGGGGTACCGCCTGAAGGTCTTTGATGCCTATCGCCCGCAAAGGGCCGTCACGCATTTTATGAACTGGGCCAAGGACCCGCAGGACGTGCGCATGAAGCCGTATTTCTATCCCGAACTGGAAAAAGCCGTCCTGTTCTCCCGGGGATATATTGCCGCGCACTCCGGGCACAGCCGCGGCAGCACGGTGGACCTCACCCTGTTTGACATGAACAGGGGAAAGGATGTGGACATGGGCGGACCGTTTGATTACTTTGGTGAGCTCAGCCACCCGGATTACCCCGGCATTGCCCCGGCACAGAAGGCCTGCCGGATGCTCCTGCAGGAAACCATGCTGCGCCACGGCTTCAAAGCCGTCACGGAAGAATGGTGGCATTTCACGCTGGCAGATGAGCCCTGGCCCCGGACGTATTTCACCTTTCCCGTCAGCAGCCGTACCGTCAGGTGATCCCGGGGGCATCTGAACCTCCGGCCCGTTCCCGGCCAGACACTCAGACTTCTGGCCATGACGCATCCTGCACGCGGGACCTCCTTTCCCGCCAGCTGTCAGGTCTTCGTGGCGGCCTCTCAGGTTTCCCTGGCATCCGGGCATCCGTCAGACGGGAACCCTCCCGTATCTTCAGTCCGGAAAAAGGTCCCTGTCCCAAATCCGGGAACCTGAGAACTTCCTTTGATGAAGCGCAGTTTTTCTCAGGGCAGACAAACCGCGGGGAAATTCCCCTCCGAGGGATAAACCCGGCCCCGGTCCTGACCGTCTGACACATCTGATTCTCCGTCTCCCGATTGACCTTCAGGCCTTTGGGGGCCGTATGAATCCGGTTCTCCCAAGTCGTGTGAAAAAGCATGTGATGACCATGGATGCGGAAAGCCGCACATGGGCATTGTAACTAAAAAGAAAGGCAACCCATATGAAGCGTCTACTTTCAATCCTCACGGTCCTGACGATTCTTGTCCTTGCGTCCGCGGCCGCCTTTGCACAGGCCCTCCCCGTCGAATCTCCCGAAACGGAAGAACTGCACTCCGGGATGACGTTTGCATCCGTGGCCGACGAGGAGTCCGTCCAGATTGCCGGGCCGACCATGACGAAGGCGTTCATTGAGGATTATCTCCGGGAACACCCTGAAATCTTCTGGGAAGTCAACAACTATCTCTATGTCTATGATCTGGTGCGGTTCTTTGAGCAGGCCTACCCGGAGGCAG
>OMRS01000364.1 GCA_900313545.1 uncultured Eubacteriales bacterium
GGGATACATCGGCTCAAAGGTCCCCTTTTCAGGCCGGATGATGGACACGCTGCTTCTGGGGACAAAGCCGCGCCGCGACACCTTGCCGTCCACCTCCACATAGGCCCATTCTCCCACATACCCCAGAAGGGTCATCTCCGTGCCGCGCTTGTAGGACCTGATGGTTCTCTTGCGTCCCATGGGATCATTGGTCAGCTTCGCCTTTTCAATCAGCCGCACCCGCTCCCGAAGATAGGTCAGCGAACGGTCATCCCGGATTCCCTTGATCCAGCCGAAGCGGTAATCCGTGACGGTCACAAGCCTGGAATCCCTGATGCCGTACTCGTTATAATAATGTGATAAAACCTTCACATCCCGGGGATAGAGCACCAGGGTAAACCCGTTCTCATTTCCATAGGTCTCTATGAGTCCCTTCACCTTGGAAATTCCATTTTCAGCCTTCTTGTAGTCCGCCCCGGGGCCGGTATAGACATACAGCTTTTCATATTCCCCCAGCTGAAGAGGACGGGCGGTCATATTGCCGTCCCACAGCTCCAGCTCCGGAGCAGCCAGTGCCGCACCCGCCAGCACCAGGGAGACCAACAGGGCCATCAGCAGCTTCCTGATCATGTGGACATCTCCTTTTCCTTACAGTCCGGCAGACGGGACGCGCCGCCGGGAATTGACTCTGATTTATTGTACCATATGACAAAACACAAGAAAACACCAAAAACAGGAGATGGAATTCCAGCGCCTGTTTTGCCTGTTTCCCCATGCCTCTCCTGCATCCGGCCCGGCTCACGGTAGCGTCCGGTCACCCGGTCACGGCGCCTTCTGCTCTTGTCCGCATTCAAAGGCAAAAAGGGCACCCGGCTATCCTGTGGGATGCCGGACGCCCTTTCATATGTGTCCAGTGAGGATGCGGATAAATGCTGTGCCAACCCGTTTACTGACGGGGCAGACGGTCATGCGCCTTCTCAGAAATCACAGTTGCCGGGGGTCCGGGGATACGGCAGAACATCGCGGATGTTCTCAATATCTGTCAGGTACATGACCAGCCGTTCAAATCCCATGCCAAACCCGCCGTGGATGCAGCCTCCGAAGCGCCGCAGATTCACATACCAGTCCATCTGGGTGGTCGAGATTCCCAGCTCCTTCATGCGTTCCACCAGTTTTTCACGACGGTGCTCCCTCTGGCTGCCGCCCATCAGCTCGCCGGAGCCGGGCACCAGCAGATCCACGGCCGCCACGGTCTCGCCATCGTCGTTCTGGTACATGTAGAAAGCCTTGATATCCTTGGGCCAGTCATAAATGAAGACCGGGGAATGGAAATACTCCTCCGTCAGATACTTCTCATGCTCCTTGAACAGATCCTCGCCCTGAACCGCCGGATGTTCAAACTGCTTGTCCGCCTTCTGCAGGATGGAGATCGCTTCCCTGTGGGTCACACGGGCAACGGTGGAATCCAGGAGCGACTGCAGCTTCTCCAGCAGGTTGCTGCCCGCGTATTTCTGCAGGTGCTCAAGCTCGGGACGGGCCTTCTCCATGACCTCCCGGACCACGGACTTGAGGAAATCCTCCTCCACATCCATCACCCCGTTCAGGTCGCAGAAGCACATCTCCGGCTCGATCATCCAGAATTCCGCCGCATGGGTCTTGGTGTTTGAGTTCTCCGCCCGGAAGGTGGGGCCAAAGGTATAGATCCGCTTGTAGGCCATGGCATAGGTTTCGCCCTCCAGCTGGCCCGAAACGGCCAGCGCGGTGGGCTTTCCGAAAAAGTCCTCCTCCGGGGGAACGCAGGTCCCCGGTGCGGCGGCGGTCACTGTAAAGGTGTTGCCGGCGCCTTCCGCGTCATTGGCCGTAATCAGCGGGGTATGAACATACACATAGCCCCTGTCCTGGAAATAGTTATGGACCGCCTGCGCAGCGATGGAGCGGACGCGGAATACCGCCTGGAACAGCTTGGTCCGGGGACGCAGGTAGGCAATATCCCTCAGGAACTCCAGCGTATGCCGCTTGGGCTGCAGGGGATAGTCCTCGGGGCAGGTGCCCTCCACGACGATCTCCTCCGCCTGCATCTCCAGGCTGCCGTTGCGTCCTTTGACCAGCCCGCCGCTGACGGAAACCGCGCTGCCGTTTGAAATGGTCTGCACACCGGCAAAATCGGCAATGGACGTATCATACACGATCTGCATCCCGCAAAGCGCCGTGCCATCATAAAACTCCATGAAACCCATGGTCTTCTGCTTTCTGTGGCTGCGGATCCAGCCCTGCAGGGTCACTTTCCGGCCCTCCGCCTGCGCAGCCTCTGCGACAATATCGCGGATGTCCATGACTTCGTATTTCATATTTTCCTCTTCAGTTCTCGGGCAGGTGCCCTTTTTTCCGCGTCATTCTAACAAAACAGACGTCATTTGGCAAGTCGGCGTACCTTCCTGCGTCCCTGGACCTGCCCCGCCATATACAGGACCAGACCCGCAATCACCAGGGAGCCCCCCACGACCAGCGGCATGGGGACCTGCTCCCCAAAGAGCAGCATGGCCCAGAGCGCCGCCCCGATGGGCTCCCCCAGCAGGGCAAAGGAGACCACATCCGCGCTGACATAGCCCAGAAGCCACGTCAGCACCGCATGCCCTCCCAGTGTGCACACCAGGGACAATGTCACGATGCCGCCCAGGGAACGCAGGGGCATGCTCATCCCCATCACGGGGGACATGGCAAGCAGGCACGCTGCCGTCATCAGATACACCATACATGTGTACCCTGTTCCCTCCACATGCCGCCTCACGGCTCTTCCGCACAGCCAGTGCCCGGCAATGAAGGCGGCACCCGCCAGGGCCAGCAGGTCCCCTGCGAGGCTCCCTTCCTCCCCCTTCATGGACAGAACCCCGATCATCACTGCGCCCAGCACTGCCACCACCGCGCCAGGGATAGATTCCCGGAGGATGGGTTCATGCAGCAGCACCCCGGAGAGAAACGCCACAAACAGGGGCTGTGTGCACACCAGCGCGGTGCTCACGAAGGTGGATGCGAAACTCAGGGACGTCATCCAGCAGGCATAGTGCAGCGCCAGCAGTATCGCGGAGGCGATCGTCAGCCTCCGGTCCGTGCATGTCATGTTTTTGAGTCTGTCGATCTCACCCCTGCCCGTGGCCACCGGCAGAAGGATCAGTCCGCTCAGAAGCATCCGTCCGAAGGCGATCATCACCGGGCTCGCCCCTTCGTTCAGGGACCATTTGACCATGGGCCCCGCGATGGAGATGGCGATCACAGCCGGCAGGAGGAGCAGTTCCTTGTTCTTCATTCCAGTTCTCCGTCTCCTTTCCAAAGCCGCCCTATTATACTCACTTCCCCTGTTTCTGACCAGTCTGCAGACCATTTCCCGTTCCCCTGCCCTCGCTCACCTTCTCTGTTCCTCCGGCAGACGCGAAAAAAACCGGGACACCCCATCGGGTATCCCGGCTTGTCTTCTTCAGCTTTGGATCACACGTTTCCCGGCCCGTTCCTCTTTTCAAAGGAAGGGGCACTCATCATTCCCTTGCGAAACGGACAGGACGGATGGACAAACGGCAAAGGCACCACGGCATTTTGCGCCGTCACGCAGGGCCGGCCCTGAGAAAGCCGTCTTCGGTCCTGAAGGGCTTCACCCGTCCCCACCTGCCGGATCAGATTTCCTCGCCGTCTGTGGTCTCTTCTTCGGGGACTTCATAGGACATTTCTTCGGTGTTGTCCTCCAGGACGTCCGCTTCCTCCTCCTCGTCGGGTTCGGTTGCGGTCACGCTGACAATTCTGGAACCCTCGGCCAGGCGCATCACCCGCACACCCTGGGAGTTGCGTCCGCAGAGTCTCAGGCTTCCCACCGGCACACGGATGATGGTTCCGTCGTCCGTGATGAGCATCAGATCCAGATCAGGTGGAACCAGCAGCTGCGCAGCCAGAGAACCGGTTTTCTCCGTAATGCCGCAGGTGCGCACGCCTTTGCCGCCGCGGGCGGTCACCCGGTACTGATCCACCGGCGTCCGCTTTCCAAAGCCATTCTCCGTAATGGAGACGACATCCTTTCCTTCGGCCACTTTCTCCAGGGAGATGAGCTCGTCCCCTTCCGCCATCCTCACAGCACGCACCCCGCGGCTGTTTCTGCCCATCTGCCGCACTCCCGATTCGTGGAAGCGCACGGTCTGGGCGCTCCGGGTGGCGATCATCAGGTCATCCTCGCCACGAGTCAGCTCCACGCCGATCATCTCGTCGCCCTCTTCCAGCAGGATGGCGATCAGGCCATTCTTGCGGACATTGTCAAAGAGCGTCAGGTCCGTCTTCTTGATGATGCCCCTGCGGGTGGCCATCACCAGGTTGTACCCGCTTCGGTCAGCCGGGATCGGGATCACCGCGGTGACCTTCTCCCCGCCTTCCATCTGCAGCAGGTTCACAATGGCTGTGCCCTTGGCGGTGCGTCCGGCTTCAGGAATCTCATAGCCCTTCATCCTGTAGGCGCGGCCGCGGTTGGTAAAGAACAGCAGCTCATCGTGGGTGGAGGTGACGATCAGGCGCTCCGCATAATCCTCCTCGCGGGTGGTCATGCCGGAGATGCCTTTTCCACCCCGGTGCTGCGCACGGTAGGTGCTCCGGGGGATCCGCTTGATATACCCGAAGTGGGTCAGCGTGACCACCACCATCTCCTCCTGGATCAGGTCCTCAGGATCGATTTCCCCCTCCATGGCGGAGAAGGTGGTCCGGCGTTCATCGGCGAACTTGGCCTTGATCTGCAGGATTTCATCCCGGATGATGCCCAGAACGAGCTTTTCATCCGCCAGCACGGATCTCAGGTAGGCAATGGTCTTCTGCAGCTGCGCGTACTCCTCCTGCAGGCGTTCCCGTTCCAGACCGGTCAGGCGTGCAAGGCGCATGTCGAGGATCGCCTGGGCCTGCCGTTCGGACAGCCCGAAGCGGGCCATCAGTTCTTCCTTGGCCACCTGGGTATTGGCGCTTGAACGGATGATGTGGACGATTTCGTCAATGTTGTCCAGGGCGATGAGCAGACCTTCCAGAATGTGGGCACGGGCCTCCGCCTTGTCCAGCTCATAACGGGTCCGGCGGGTGATGACCTCCTTCTGGTATTCCAGGTAGTGGAACAGAATCTGGTGCAGGCTGAGCACCTTGGGCTCGCCGTCCACCAGCGCCAGCATGATGGCTCCGAAGGTATCCTGCAGCTGGGTGTGCTTGTAGAGATAGTTGAGCACCACCGCCGAGGAGACATCCTTTTTGAGCTCTATGACGATGCGCATGCCCTCGCGGTCGCTCTCGTCGCGGATATCGGAGATGCCTTCCAGGCGCTTCTCATGCACCAGACGGGCAATCTTCTCGACCAGCTGGGCCTTGTTGACCATATAGGGCAGCTCGGTCACCACGATGCGCTGACGGCCCGCGTTCATCGGTTCAATTTCGGTCTTGGCGCGCACCACAATGTGGCCGCGGCCGGTGGTATAGGTATCATAGATGCCCTGACGTCCCAGGATGATGCCGCCGCCCGGGAAATCCGGACCCTTGATGACCTGCATCAGTTCCTGGTTGGTCACCTGGGGATTGTCGATCATTTTAACCACGCCGTCGATGACTTCTCCCAGATTGTGGGGCGGAATGTTGGTGGCCATGCCCACGGCGATGCCGTTGGAGCCATTCACCAGCAGATTCGGGAACCGGCTGGGCAGCACCTCAGGCTGCATCAGCGTCTCATCGAAGTTGGGATAAAAATTGACGGTCTCCTTGTCGATGTCCGCCAGCATCTCCATGTTGATCTTGCTCATCCGGGCCTCGGTGTACCTCATGGCCGCGGCGCCGTCTCCATCGATGGAGCCGTAGTTGCCCTGCCCGTCCACCAGGGGATAGCGGGTGGCAAAATCCTGCGCCAGGCGAACCAGTGCACCGTAAACGGAGGAATCGCCGTGGGGATGATATTTGCCCAGGACGTCACCGACGATACGTGCGCATTTTCTGTAGGGCTTGTCTGGCGTCACGCCCAGTTCATGCATGGCATAGAGGA
>OMRS01000199.1 GCA_900313545.1 uncultured Eubacteriales bacterium
GACATCCGGGGCTTTGGCCGGAAAAAACCGGTGCTGCATTTTGCTTTCCTGATGGGCATGTTCGGCCTGATGGGCATTCCTCTGGGATCCGGATATGTGAGCAAGACCCTGATCCACGAGAGCATTGTGGAATATGTGGAACTGCTGGCGGAGCATGGCGCCAGGCCGCTGGCTTTTCTATACACGGGCGCGGAGTGGCTGTTCCTGTTCTCTGGCGGTCTGACTGCGGCATACATGATCAAGCTGTACGTGTGCCTGTTCTGGAAAAAGAACCCGGATTGTCAGCCGGCCTATGATGAATGGCCGCACTATATGAACGGAGCCAGCCGGTTCGCGCTGCTTGCCACGGCGCTGCTGGTGCCGCTGCTGGGGGTCCGGCCCAACCTGACCATGGATTTTCTGGCGGACGTGGGCGGAGGATTCCTGCACGCGGGTCATCTGCACCATGCAGTGGAGTATTTCTCCCTGGGCAATCTCAAAGGCGCGGGAATTTCCCTGTCCATCGGACTTGCGGTGTACCTGGCGCTGATTCGTCCCCTGATGACCCGGCGCAAACAGGGAGACACATATTACCTGAATCTCTGGCCGCCCCTGCTGGATATGGAAGACCGGCTGTACCGTCCTGCAATTGAAGGCATGCTGTCCATAGGCTACCGGGCGGCATCCGTAGGCCGTGCGGAGATTCTGGAGGACCGGGTGTTCAGACCGGTTGTTAAAGGCGCGGAACATGCCGGTGCGGTGCTGGCAGGGCTTGGTCACGAAGAGCAGGTGGAAGGGCGTGTTTATGCGCCGCTCATCCGGCTGCTGTCTGAAGTGGGAGCCCTGGCGGGACGGTTCCTTTCCGGTCTTGCGGACCGTCTGGGTGCTGTCCTGACGCTGAAGGTGCTGCAGGCCGGACGGCGCAGAAACCGGATGACGGAAGAGGAGGACCATTCCCTGGCCCACGTGATCGGGACCCAGGTGGATGATGCCAAGGAACATCTGAATCAGACCCTCTGGCGTGAGAATCCCAGGGAGCATCATGCGGAAGAGAAGCTGACGGGATTCTGGCGCGGCATGGTGAAACTCCGTCAGATGCTGACGCATACCATGAGCTATGGCCTTCTGGTCTTTGGCATCGGACTGTGCCTGACGCTGGTCTACCTCATGTTCCTGAACGGCCGGATCTGAGTAGGCGAAGAGTGAACACAGAAAAGGAAATTCAGGACGGGAAAAACGGATTCGGAGGGAAGCCGGTGAACTGACCGGACAAGTGCAGAAGGCCTGCATTCGGATGCAGTCCCCTGCACGGAAGATATTTCGGTCAAAAAACAAACTGATTTTACACTGAGGTGAGTCATTCAATGGAACAACATCCCCAGGAAAACAAGATGGGGGTTATGCCTGTAGGAAAACTGCTGTTTTCCATGAGTCTGCCCATGATGCTCTCGATGATGGTGCAGGCCCTGTACAATGTCGTCGATTCCATATTTGTCGCTCGAATCGGAGAAGATGCGCTCACTGCGCTGAGCATGGCCTTTCCGCTTCAGAACCTGATGATCGCTATGGTCAGCGGCGTGGGCGTGGGTATCAATGCCCTGCTGAGCCGTGCGCTGGGTGCCAAACAGTCAAAGACGGTTCGCAGCGTGGCCACCAACGGCATATTTCTTGTCGTGATGGTTGCCCTGCTGTTCATGGTTCTTGGAGTGGTGATCACTGATCCCTTCTTCCGGGTCCAGACGGATATCGCGTCGATTGCCATGTATGGAAAGACCTATACCAGTATCGTCATGATAGGAAGTTTCGGCCTTTTCATGCAGGTGCTTTTTGAACGGCTGCTCCAGAGCACGGGCCGCACCATGCTGAGCATGATCAGCCAGGGCACGGGAGCCATCCTGAACATCATTCTTGATCCGATCCTGATCTTTGGGCTTGCCGGGATGCCGAAGATGGGCGTTGCCGGTGCAGCGCTGGCGACCATTATCGGGCAGTGGGCCGCAGCGGGACTGAGCCTGTTTCTGAACCTGAAGTACAATCCTGAAGTGTCCATCAGCATGAAGGGCTTCAGACCGAACCGGGAAATCATCAAGGGGATTCTGATGATCGGCATCCCTTCGGCGATCATGATCTCCATCGGTTCAGTGATGACCTTCTGTCTCAACCAGATCCTGATCGGGTTTACGGCTACCGCGGTAGCTGTGTTTGGAGTCTACTTCAAGCTTCAGAGCTTTGTATTCATGCCGGTCTTTGGTCTGAACAACGGCACCATTCCGATTGTGGCGTACAACTATGGTGCAAAAAAGACGGACAGGATGAAGAAGGCGATCCGGTACGCCATTATTGCGGATGTGTCCATCATGGTGGTTGGCTGTATCGTGCTCAATGTCTTCCCGCGTGAACTGCTTCAGATGTTTGATGCGACAGAGGAGATGATCCGCCTGGGGGTTCCGGCCCTGAGAATCCTCTCGCTGGCATTTCCTGTTGCCGGATTCTGTATTGGCCTGGGCACCGTCTTTCAGGCGGTGGGGTACAGTCTGTATTCCATGTTTATTTCGCTGATCCGCCAGATTTTTGTTCTGCTCCCGGCGGCATGGATCCTTGGCCGCTTGACGGGAAGGGTGGACGCTGTCTGGTGGGCGTTCCTGCTGGCGGAAGGGGTCTCCCTGGTCTTCAGCCTCTATTTCTATCAGCGTGTGCGCCGCAATGTCATCGATCGTCTTGAACAGGAAACTGCTGCGGAAAAAACAGAGGTACGTGCATGAAAAAACCGGAGGATTTCCGCATGGAGATCCTCCGGTTTTTGAAATGCGGAGAAAAGAGGAAAAACCGGAACGGAGTCCCCGCCACGGCTGATGCAAAGTTTACAATTCAGGCGTCAGCCGTAGTTAATCTTCCCCAGACAGGGGATAGCAGCAATCTGCCGTTGTTTGCACTTGTCGGCATTCTTGCCATTGCAGGGTTTGGTCTGATGATAAAGAAGAGAAGTTGATAAAAGAGGGAGTGTAGCAAATGCTGCACTTCTTTTTTGGTACGTACAAAAATATTCATGAAACCAGAAATTTGAGGGAAGATATGAGGGAAGACTATACCACTGCATGGAGGCTGTCTTCGTCTTTTCCGGCGTCGCAGCCACGGGGCCTTTACGGGTCGATCTTGAGTTCCGTGCCTCATGGCAGGATTGTGGCAGTTGCTGCTTTGGGTTTGAGTCAGAATCATTCTTCTTGCCATTACGCATCAAAGCGCATGTAACGGATTTTCGGACGGCTCCCCACAGGCGCTTTTTTCCTGATGAAACGACAGATTTTCTGCCCGGAAGCAGGGACAGGGCACTCCGCCATAAAGCAGGCGGGAAATTCCAGCCCGGCAGGGCGGATTTCCCCTGCGACTGCCTGAAAAGCGTCTGTCTCCATGCCTTTTCGGGCATAAAAAAACCGGACCGACAACAGATAAAGGGTATCCGTTATCGGTCCGGTTTTGGTGCCGGTGGCGGGGGTCGAACCCGCACGTCCTTGCGGACACGGGATTTTGAGTCCCGGGCGTCTGCCAATTTCACCACACCGGCAAAAATAAAAAAAGTTCCCGAAAGGGGAACTTGCTGGTGGGGTTGATAGGGCTCGAACCTACGACCTCCACGATGTCAACGTGGCGCTCTAACCAGCTGGGCTACAACCCCGACGACGGTTAGTATACTGCAGGTCAATCCAAAAAGCAACAGGAAAATATGACGAAAAAGACGTACAAATACGTAATTGACATCCCGAAGGATATAATTAAATAAAAAGAAATCTTCTGATAACATGGAAAACTGCGGCTCGAAGCGAAGACAGACCTTCCTGCAAAATATTTTTTGACTGCTTAAGGAAACAGATAATGGAGAACAAAACTGCAAATCCATGCAATAGAAGAAAAAGATGAGAATGATATGTAATTTTAAGGGGTTGTAAACGGGGACTGACTCATATATAATTTATGTGTGATTAACTGCGGACCGGGTCAATCCGCACGGACTGCCCGGCAAATCCGTCTGCACCAGATCCAGCGAAAGGAGCATGCGTCATTCCGTGAGGGAATCCTTCGGGGGCGATAAGGTCTTACCATGAAAACAATCACTATCCGTTTGACCATGATGACAGACGATGTGAAGAAATTTGTCAGTATTGTGAACCGCTATCCTTTTGATATTGACCTGCGTTCCGGCCGGTATGTCGTGGACGCCAAGTCCCTGCTGGGCATTTTTTCCATCGATCTGTCAAGACCCATTCTCATGACCATCTACAGTGACGACTGCGAACAGCTGCTCAGGGATATCGCCTCGTACATCATCAGCGAGGATGCCAGGTAAGGAAACAGAGGTGGAATGTCGATGCTCAACGGGCTCAGCTCGGATCACCGGGACAGGATTTCCCTGCTGTATGCGCTCAGTCTCGTGGGACGGTGCAGTGAGGATCAGCTGCTGCGGTATATCCTGGATGCCGACATTATGGACCAGTTCAGGTATTATCTCGCATTGGGTGATTTGAAGGAAGCTTCTCTGGTGAAGGCTGTCGGGTCCATTGAGGGAAATGTGCTTGTGATTCTGCCCGAAGGGCGCAGAAGCCTGAAGATGTTTGCCGGGGATATCTGGGATTCGGTAAAGACCAAACTGGACAGGAAAAGGGAACAGTGGAAACAGAAGATCCGGGAGGAACTGCAGATGCCGGCTTCCTGGAAGGAGGAAAACGGGCACTACCGGGTCACACTCAGGGCGCTTGAGGCGGATGAAGAAATTCTGACCATCGAAATGATCGTGCCGGACAAGGGCCAGGCGCTTGACTTCTGCAGCAGGTGGCCTGCCGGCGCTTCTGAAATCTATGGCGTGATCAATCATATACTGGGATCGCAGAAATGACACCGCTTCATGTCAAATGAAGTGGTGTTTTGCTAGGAGGAGCTCATGAAATGCATGGCATGGCGGGCAGGCACCGTGCTGGCAGGCGGGACGATGTTTGCCTGTCTGGGTGTGCTGGGAGCATATGCGCAGGAAGGATGCCCGGCGGAATTTCCCTTTGCCGGGGCATTTATTATCGCCCTGGCGGTGTCGCTGACGGTGCTGGCACTGTGCTCCCGCGTGCCGTCTGGAAAGCCGTCGGGAGAGGCCCTTTTGCCTGGAATGCTCAGAAGACGGAGCAGGGTCTTCCTGTTCCTTGTGGTCTGTTACATCCCTGCGTTGCTGGTGACGTTTCCGGGTTCCTTTGCCTATGATGTTCCCTTCCAGCTGAAGCAGTTCTATACAGGTGCGTTTTCCACCCATCATCCGCTTTTGCATACGCTGCTGCTTGGCGGATGCACCGCATTTGGAAGGATGCTGGGCAGCATCAATCTGGGCGCCGCGCTGTATACCGTGGTTCAGATGCTGGCCATGGCAGCATGCCTGACGGGATGCGTGGAAAGCATCCGCCGCCAGGGGGGAAACGGGGCCGCGGGAGTTGCTGCGCTGATTTTCGGACTGTATCCTCTGCACATGTTCATGGCGGTCAACGCCACCAAGGATGTTCTTTTTTCAGGCTGCTTTGCCTGGTTTTTCTGTCTGCTTGGGGAGAGGCCGTCAGAAGGCGGAACGAAGTCCCTGGAGATGGCGGGGCTGGGAGCGGCGGCGCTTCTGCTGCGTTCCAATGCGCTGTATGCTCTTCTGGCCTGGCTGCTGCTTTCAGCTCTGATTCTTGGAAAGCGGTGCAGGGTATTTCTGCTTCCCGCGGGAGGGGCGGTGGTGCTTTCCTTCGTGCTTGGAACCGGGCTGGGGGCACTTCTGCATGCGGCCCCCACCGAACGGGTGGAGATGCTGTCGGTTCCCCTGCAGCAGCTGGGCAGGGTCAGAAACGTCTGCCCGCAGAGGCTGGATGAAGGGGAGATCAGGGTGATCGACCGGCTGCTGCCCAATGAAAGCTGGAAGCTGTATGATCCGGGAATTTCAGACCCTCTCAAGTTTGAGGCGGATGAGGTGTATCTTGCGGAGCATCCGGATGAGGTGGCCCGGGTCTGGCTTTCGGTCCTGCACAAATGCCCGGCGGAGTGCCTGAATGCGTTCCTGCTGACCGCATATCCCTTTTTCTTCCCGTACACAAGCTATCGGGTACCCGGCTATTACCTGCAGATGGAGATCTCGCATTCCTATTATGAATGGTGTGACTTTGAACAGATCCGCAGCCAGAGTCTGGCGCCCCGGCTGCTGTCAGCCCTGTCCTGGAGATTCGGGGCCAGGGGCGCCATGCAGATTCCGGTGCTGGGGTGGCTGTTCAATATGGGCCTGATCTGCTGGGTCATGCTGTATCTGGTGTGGAGGCGCTTTTTGAGACGGGATTGGAAGGCGTTTGCGTGGTCGCTGCTGCCGGTGTGCCTGTGGCTGACCTTCCTGCTGGGGCCGGTAATGGCCGGCAGATATATCTACCCGTTTGTGTGCTGCATGCCGGGACTGATCTTTGGCTGCAGGCAGGAGAAAACCAATCTGGAGGAAACGATATGAGACTGGATAAATGGCTGAAAGTATCCCGCGTGATCAAGAGGAGAACCGTGGCCAAGGAAGCCGGAGAGGGCGGAAGGGTGACCATCAATGGCAAGAGCGCAAAGCCATCCTCCCCCGTGAACATCGGAGATGTGATCAAGATCCGCTTCGGCTCCTACTATGCCACCTTCAGGGTGCTCAGCGTGGATGAGGTGGTGCGCAAGAAGGATGCCTCCGTGATGTATGAACTTCTGGAGGAGGAACGCATTGAAGAGGAGGAGCTGATCCTATGACAGCGGCGGTCATTGTAGCAGCAGGACGGGGAACGCGCATGGGCGCGGACCGCAACAAGGTGTTCCTTTCCCTTCGGGGGGAGCCCATCCTGGTTCATACGGTCAGGGCGTTCTCGGATTGTGACCGGATCGACGGCCCTGTGGTGGTGGTCACCGGCAGGGAGGAGATCGGAGAGGTTTCTGCAATGCTTGACAGGGCAGGACTGTCCTGCAGGGTGGTTCCCGGCGGACAGGATCGTCAGGAGAGCGTGTATCTGGGGCTTTCGGCAATTCCCGCACAGGCGGACTTCGTCGCCATTCATGATGGCGCCCGTCCGCTGGTCTCCCGCAGGGTGATTGAAAATGCGCTGGAATGTGCCCGCATCCATGGCAGCGGTGTGGCTGCCGTGCAGGTGGTGGACACCATCAAGACGGTGGATGAACAGGGGCGGGTGACCTCCACGCCGCCCAGAAGCACGCTGAGGGCGGTACAGACGCCCCAGGTGTTCCGGGCGGACCTGATCCGGGCGGCTCATGAGCGCCACCGCGGGCCGGAGCGTGCGACGGACGACGCCATGCTCTTTGAGGCGGAAGGCCTTCCGGTATACCTGTCGGAGGGCGAGCGGCAGAACCTGAAAATCACGACGCCGGAGGATCTGATTCTGGCGGAACAGATCCTGCAGAACCGGGAGGAGGAAAGCAGATGAGAGTGGGACACGGCTATGATGTGCACCGGCTGGTGGAAAACAGGAAACTGATCCTGTGCGGGGTGGAAATCCCGTATGAAAAGGGACTGCTGGGACACAGCGATGCGGATGTGGCCACACATGCCCTGATCGATGCGCTGCTTGGCGCTGCGGCGCTGGGAGATATCGGGGAGCATTTTCCGGACACGGATCCGGCTTACGAGGGGGCGGATTCCCTGAAGCTGCTGGATGCGGTGGTGGAGGAGCTCTCCCTGAAAGGCTGGGAGGTTGAAAACACGGATGTGACCATGATCTGCCAGCGCCCCAAACTGCGTCCGTATATCGGGGAGATGAGACAACGCCTGGCTGAATGCCTGAGGACCGGCGTTGAAAACGTCAGCGTCAAGGCCACCACCACGGAACACCTGGGGTTTGAGGGCGAGGGACTGGGGATCTCCGCTCACGCCGTTGCCTGCATCCGCAAAAAGGAGGGCACAGGTGCCCGGACGTAGAGACGAACAGCCGGGATGTCTGGTCAGGATGATGGACGGGTTTCTGGATCTGATTGACTGGATCGCGGAAAGCATCGGAAATGTCCTGACGGGCCTGATCACCCTCTTTTTCAGGGGAATCTGGACGGCTTTGCGCCTGCTGGCGCGGGGCCTCTGGCTGCTTCTCCGGCTGATCCTCTTTCCGCTGGCCTATGTGATGCGGAGAATGACGGGACGGTACCTGACGGCGGAGAAGTGCGCGCCACTGACCGGAACGGAGTTTGAGGAATATGCGGCCGTGATCCTCCGGGATGCGGGATTCAGGCATGTGGAGTCCACCGGCGGGAGCGGCGACCAGGGAGTGGACATTCTCTGTGAGCGCAACGGCCGGAGATATGCCATCCAGTGCAAGCAGTACAGCGGAAGCGTGGGCAATGCGGCGGTGCAGGAGGCCTATGCGGGCATGCAGTTCTATGGCTGTGACAAGGCCGTGGTGCTGTGCACCACCACGTTTACGGCCTCTGCCGTGCGGCTGGCCAAATCCACCGGGGTGACGCTGTGGGACCACCGGATGCTGACCCGGCTTATGCGCAACAGCGGGCGGCGTCCCCGTCACCGAAGGTGAGCCGGACGCCCCCCTGGAATCAGGTCGGGCAAGTCCCGGAAAAGGGGCTTTGACGTGACTTTCGCAGGGTGGGACCCTGCACAGATCGGCCTGTGATCCTGAACAGGTGGGAAGGGAAGGGCGGACGGAAATGAAGCACGTCCCGGCAGCTCGGAAAGGGGTTCCCTGAACAGGAGAAAAATGAGGCCGGCTGAAGAAAAAGACCCTTCCGTTGCCTTGACAAAGAACAGGTTATTGATTAAGATACCTTTGCCTCAGGCGATGAAAAAGCTGGCAACTTTTGAGCAGGGGCAAGGAATAAAGAGAGGATGCGCAAGCATCAACAAGGGTGGAACCGCGGAAGATTTTTCGTCCCTTGAATCCTGACAGGATTCGGGATGTGCTTCGGCGGTTATTTTTATGAAAATAAATACTGATCTGAAAGGCGGAACAACAAATGGCAAAGGTTCAGAATGACAAGATGGACAAGGTCATCGCTCTGTGCAAGGGCAGAGGATTTATTTTCCAGGGCTCGGAAATCTACGGCGGTCTGGCAAACTCCTGGGATTACGGCCCCCTGGGCGTGGAATTCAAAAACAATGTCAAGCGCGCATGGTGGAAAAAGTTTGTTCAGGAAAACAAGTACAACACAGGCCTGGACTGCGCGATTCTGATGAACCGCCAGGTGTGGGTGGCCAGCGGACATGTGGGCAACTTCAATGATCCCATGATGGACTGCAAGGCCTGCAAGGAGCGCTTCCGCGCGGACAAGCTGATTGAGGACTGGGCCAAGGCCAACGGCCGGGAGGTGGAGGCCGACGGTTGGAGCAACGAACAGCTGGAAAACTTCATCCGGGAGAATGAGATTCCCTGCCCCACCTGCGGCAAGCACGATTTCACCGGCGTACGCCAGTTCAACATGATGTTCAAGACCCACCAGGGCGTCACCGAGGATGCCAGCAATGAGATCTACCTGCGTCCGGAAACGGCACAGGGCATCTTTGTCAATTTCCAGAATGTGGCCCGCACCACCCGCAAGAAGCTGCCTTTCGGCATTGCGCAGATCGGCAAGAGCTTCCGCAATGAGATCACCCCGGGCAACTTCATCTTCAGAATCCGCGAGTTCGAGCAGATGGAGCTGGAATTCTTCTGCATGCCGGGCACGGATCTGGAATGGTTTGCCTACTGGCGCAGCTTCTGCCGCGACTGGCTGCTGGGACTGGGGATTTCCGAGGAACACCTGCGTCTGCGCGACCATCGTCCCGAAGAGCTGGCCTTCTATTCCAAGGCCACGACGGACTTTGAGTATCTCTTCCCCTTCGGATGGGGTGAACTGTGGGGCGTGGCGGACCGGACCGACTACGACCTGAAGGCGCATCAGACCACCTCAGGCAAGAGCATGGAATATCTGGATTCCGCGACCGGACAGAAGATCATCCCCTATGTCATCGAGCCCAGTCTGGGCGCGGACCGCGCGGCCCTGGCCTTCCTGTGCGAAGCCTATGAGGAGGAGGAACTGGAAGGCGGCGACGTGCGCACGGTCATGCATTTCCATCCCGCCCTGGCGCCCTTCAAGTGCGCCGTGCTGCCCCTGCAGAAGAACAAGCTGGGTGAGAAGGCGACCGAGGTGTATGAGATGCTCTCAAAGCACTTCATGGTGGATTACGACGAGACCGGTTCCATCGGCAAGCGGTACCGCCGTCAGGATGAGGTGGGTACGCCCATGTGCATCACGGTGGACTTCGATACGCTCGAGGATCAGGCTGTGACTATCCGCGATCGTGATACCATGCAGCAGGAGCGCGTGGCGATTGCGGACCTGGTGGACTATGTGGCCCGCAAGGTGGCCTACTGATTTGGACAGGAGAGGAACATTGGCAGTAACAGTCGGTGTCATTTCCCTGGGCTGCAGCAAGAACCGCATCGACTCGGAGCAGATGCTTCAGGTACTGCAGGACCGGGGATACAGGACGGTGAAGGACCCGTCCAGGGCACAGGTGATCATTGTCAACACCTGCGGCTTTATTCAGTCAGCCAAGGAAGAGGCCATTTCCACTCTTTTTGAAATGGCGGAGTACAAAAGCAGCGGGAACTGCCGTCTGCTGGCGGCCACTGGCTGCTTTGCCCAGCGTTATCCGGAGGCCATCCGCGAGGAGATGCCGGAGGTGGACATCATTCTGGGCGTCAACGAGTATGACAAGCTGGATCAGGCAATCCAGGAGGCCACCCGGGGAAAACGTCCGGTCTACACGGATGATGACGGTTCTTTCTTCGAGTATGGGCGCGTCCTGACCACCCCCGCCTACAGCGCATATATCCGCATTGGTGAGGGCTGCGACAACTGGTGCTCCTTCTGCGCCATTCCCCTGATCCGGGGCGGGTACCGCAGCCGCCCGGAGGAGCAGATCCTGGCGGAGGTCCGGGAGCTGGTGCAGAAAGGGACCCGGGAATTTACCCTGATTGCCCAGGATACCACCCGCTACGGAACGGATCAGGGCGGACCGGGTACGCTGCCGGAGCTCATCGAGCACATTGCTGAAATTCCCGGTGTTGAGTGGCTCCGGGTGCTCTACTGCTATCCCGAGCGCATCGACCGGCGACTGGTGGAGGCGATGGTGCGCCATCCGAATGTCTGCCGGTACATCGATATGCCCATGCAGCATATCAGCAGAAACATTCTGGAAGCCATGAACCGGGAGGAAACCGGGGAGCATATCCGGGAGGTCTGCACGATGCTGAGACAGAACGGGTTTACGCTCAGGACCACCCTGATGGTGGGCTTTCCGGGGGAAACCGAGGAGAACTTCAGGGAGCTGATGGCGTTTGTGGAGGACATGAAGTTTGACCGCATGGGCGCCTTCATCTTCTCCCCTGAGGAGGGCACCCGGGCTGCGGAATTCCCTGACCAGATTCCGCAGGAGGTGGCTGCCCGCCGCTATGATGAGCTGATGACCCTGCAGCACCGGATTTCCCTGGAGAACAACCGGGCCCGCGTGGGAAGCATATGCCGGGTGCTGGTGGAAAACCGGCGTGGGCAGCGCTATACCGGACGAAGCGCCATGGAGGCGCCGGAAATCGACGGCAACATCTATTTCCGCTCCGGGGAACCCTGTGAGAAGGGAAGCTTTGTGGAGGTCCGGCTGACCCAGGCCCGTGCATATGACCTGATGGGGGAGAGAGTATGAATCTGAATCTGCCCAACAAGCTGACCCTGCTTCGCATTATTCTGGTGCCCGTGTACCTGCTGTGCCTGTGGTTCCTGCGTGATGGACTGCAGCCGCTGCTGGCCCTGACGGTCTTTGCTGTTGCTTCCCTGACGGACATGCTGGACGGGAAGATTGCCAGAAAGTACAACCTGATCACCAACTTCGGCAAATTTATGGATCCCATTGCGGACAAGCTGCTGACCCATACGGCGTTTATCATGCTGCTGGCCATGGGACGGCTCAATGTGGTCTCCTGCATGATCATGGTCGCCCGGGAGTTTGTGGTTTCCGGACTGCGCCTGGTGGCGGTGGAGCAGGGACGAGTCATAGCCGCGGGCATGACCGGAAAGGTCAAGACCGTGCTCCAGATGCTCCTGGTGTGCCTGATGACCCTGTGGCTGGATGCGCCCGCATTCCGGATGCTGACGGCGGTGCTGGAGGTGGCGGCGGTGGCCATGACCCTGATCTCCATGATCGAGTATGTTTATCAGAACCGGAGCGTTCTGGACGGCGCCAGATAATACTGCGGGGAACAAGGAGGAAGATAAGAGATGGCGGAAAAAGGCAAGAAGGCGGCGGCTTCGGCCGCTTCTCCAGCTTCGGATGCGAACGAGAAGAAGAAGGCGCTGGATGTCGCGCTGGCCAGCATCGAGAAACAGTTCGGCAAAGGCGCGGTCATCCGGATGGGCGACACGAAGGTGCGCAATATTGAGGTAATTTCCACAGGGTGTCTGGATCTGGACATGGCACTGGGTGTGGGCGGTCTGCCCAGGGGCAGGGTGGTGGAAATCTACGGACCTGAATCCTCCGGCAAAACCACCGTAGCCCTGCATGTGGTCGCGGAAGCGCAGAAGAAAGGCGGCGTGGCGGCCTTCATCGACGCTGAACACGCCCTGGACCCGATTTATGCCAAGAAGCTGGGGGTGGACGTGGACCAGCTCTATGTCTCCCAGCCGGATACCGGTGAGCAGGCCCTGGAGATCACGGAGGCGCTTGTGCGCTCCGGGGCCATTGACGTGGTGGTGATTGACTCCGTGGCGGCGCTGGTGCCCAAGCAGGAGATCGACGGTGAAATGGGCGATTCCCATGTGGGTCTGCAGGCCCGCCTGATGAGTCAGGCACTGCGCAAGCTGACCGGCATTGTGAACAAAACCAACTGCGTGTGCATCTTTATCAATCAGCTGAGGGAAAAGGTGGGCGTCATGTACGGCAACCCGGAGACGACGCCCGGCGGCCGGGCCCTCAAGTTCTATTCTTCCGTGCGCATCGACATCCGCAGGGGAGACCAGCTCAAGGACGGTCCCAATGTGGTGGGTAACCGCACCAAGGCCAAGATCGTCAAGAACAAGGTGGCTCCGCCCTTCCGGGTGGCGGAATTCGATATCCTCTATGGAGAGGGAATCAGCAAGGAGGGCAGCCTGCTGGACAATGCGATCCTGCTGGATGTGATCCACAAGTCCGGTGCCTGGTTCTCCTACGGGGATTCCCGGATCGGGCAGGGACGGGAGAATGTGCGCAAATACCTGAAGGAAAATCCCGAGTTTGCCAGCGAAGTGGAAAAGAAGGTCCGGGAAGTACTGGCCGCGCGCAATGCGTCTGCCGAGGAAGAGGCAGCGTCAGAGGAAGCGGCGCC
>OMRS01000200.1 GCA_900313545.1 uncultured Eubacteriales bacterium
CCAGGAGACGCTGTTCAGAGAATGTCCTTCTTCATCCGTATCCGTCAGTTCAATGTCAAAGAATTCTTCATCCTGCTGTTTGAAGCTCTCGCCCATAGAACGCACGGTCTGGTGTGTCGCGTTCACTGCCTTCTTCGAATCCATGTCAACGCCGCCGGACAGGCCGTTGTTGACTTCCATTGCTACGATCTCAAAGGCTTTCTTTGCGACCTCCTTATACGGTTTGTCGGAAACCTCCAGCTTGGCGTCGTCCCCTTTCAGCTGTTTGACGTCCACGAAGAGCCGTTCTGTTCCTATGGTCACCAATGGCCACTTGGCCGTAAAGAAGCGGAACTCCTTCTTTACGGCGTCACCTCCTGCCTGGGCTTTCAGCGTACCGTTGCATATAATGTCCGCCTCAATAAGCATGGTTCCCTGATACGTGTAATTCCATCCTTTTCCTGATGTCCATCCGGCCTTGAAGAAGAAGAATCCGTAGAATTCGAACTGGATTCCCGCTTCCACCACAACGCCTATGGAAGCCAGGTCCGAGGAGACGATTCCGATCCTCCAGTCGAACACCAGGGTTACGCGGAAACCGAGCTGTCCGAAGGCGAAGAAGTTGAAGGTAAAGTGCGGGGTCTCCAGATCCGCGCTTTCGGTCTTCTTGCTGAACGAAGGAATCTTGATGGTCACCGCGGATTGTTTGGCGTTCCCGTATTCCACCGTAAGGCCGACCATCACGTTGAGCTTCCATGCGATGACCAGCTTGATGTTCAGCGTCAGCACCGCAAAATAGAAGGTGGCCAGCGTTTTGGTCTTCATGAGTTCATACTCATAGATCGGGATGTATTTTGCGTCATTGTTCAGGAAGGTGCTGTACTGTGTATAATATTTGACCTTGCTGTTGTGGATTCCGTTTCCTCCAAGGCTGTCGCCGGCGTTTATGGATCCGGGATCCTCAACCTCGCCGTTATCGTACACACCTCCTTCCGACATGACATTGGTGAATGCATCCACCTGCCCGACCAGAGTCGCGACGTTCCCGATCCGATCTCCCCATTGATCCACTGCTTCATCGGAGATTGCAAGCTCTTCATCATCCAGATTATCTATGATGTCATTGAGCTTTTCCTTAAGCGGCACCTTGGCCTTCTTCTGCATCTGGGTCTTAGCCGTGAGGTTAATGCCGAGAGCGGTGTAGATGCCGGCGTCCATGGCGGCGTATATGATCAGGCCCTGCGGCAGCTTGATCGTGATGCCGCACACTTTCTTTTTCCACCAGTCGATATAGGAATCCATGCTGAAGCCGAAGGCTACCTCCACTTCAAACTGGAATTTGATGTCAAACCGGATCTCTTCGGCCTTTTTGTTGGCGGTGAACTTTAAGGCTCCGCCATTGTTGTAGGAGATCATAAAGCGGATGCCGGTCCCGTTGAAATGTTTGCACATGACGGACGCCTGTGTTTTTACAATGGGCTCGGGGTCCCATACCAGGTCGGCGGCAAGGGCACGGACCTCTTCCAGGGTCATATCCTCGCCGGTGTCGGTCTGGAATTTGATCTCCTTGATCAGGTCCTTGTATTCCGGGTTTTCCAGCTCATAATCCTCGCACTCTACCAGGGCAGTAACGTAATTCTTCATGTCGTTGAAGGCGTTCTTGTTCTCCAGCTCCTGCACGGAGCCTTCGATGAGCTGCTGGATCTCCTCATCGGAGAAGGTGACCGGCGCGTTGTCCGCATGGTAGGCGAAACCGGCCGCCCGGTCCATTTCTTCGTCGGTAATGGGTTCGTAGGTGATGAGCACGCCGGCCGGGTCGGGGGCCACGCTGGTCACGCGCGCCGTGCCGGTGAGCGTGGCGGCGGTGAGGTCCGCGAAGGAGCGCGGGGCGGGCGGCCCGTATACGGCCGGGTCGGGGGCAACGACTGTAATAATGTCGCCTGGCTCGATTACCGTGTTTTCATCCAGTCCGAATTCCGCATACGCCGGATTCCCGAAGTCCATCTGATCGGCAGTCAGCAGGATTTTTCCATCCGCATAACTTCCGTCATCCAGAACCGGAATATTGTCCGGTACAAAAACCACTTCCTCCACTTCCGGCATGGTATAGGCATACTGCCCGCCGCCCAGATCTTGAGTGATCTTTACATAAGTCATGGGGCACTCGCCCATGACACCATAAGCATCCTCAAAACGGACGCCTTCCTCATGCACAAAGGCGACGGTGCCTACCGCAAGCTGCTTGTCCCCGTGGTACGTCAGGACACCG
>OMRS01000201.1 GCA_900313545.1 uncultured Eubacteriales bacterium
CCCTGAAACTTCGGTTTCAGGGCGCCTTTTCAATGAAAACAGCCGTCCGGGGTGGAACGGCTGACGGGATCCGGGGCCGGAACGGGATACAGGGGCGAACCCGTTTCGTGAAGAGGAGGACCTCCGCACATCAAGTATCCCACGCGGAGCTTAAAAAAACCTTAAAAGGGTAAAAAAGCAGGGACGGCATTTTGGTCAGATTGCCAAAACACGAACATTATTTCTGAGAATTCTCGGAATCTTCGCCAAATATGGGGAATGAACCGAATATGGTGATTGACATTGTTCGGAATCAGGTCTATGATGTCTCCGTTTTCAGGCCTGCCCTCCGGCAGGCCGGAAAGGAGACCTATGAAATCAGTCGGACTGATCATGGGCAGCGACAGCGATCTGCCCGTCATCCGCAAGGCAGCGGATGTTCTGCGCCAGCTGGAAATCCCCTTTGAGGTGCACGTCTACAGCGCGCACAGGACCCCGGACGAGGCCATGGCCTATGCCGAATCGGCAAAATCCCGGGGCATCGGCGTGCTGGTGTGTGCGGCGGGCATGGCGGCGCACCTGGCGGGCAGCATTGCCGCCCGCACGACCCTGCCGGTCATCGGCATCCCCTGCAGCGGCGGACTGCTTGGCGGTCTGGACGCGCTGCTGTCCACGGTGCAGATGCCTTCCGGCATTCCCGTTGCCGCGGTGGCGGTGGACGGGGGCGCCAATGCGGCGCTGCTGGCGGCCCAGATGCTCGCCCTGTCGGACGGGGCCCTGGGGGAAAGACTTGAAAAGCTTCGCGCCATGGCAAAGGAAAAGGTACTCTCGCGGGATGCGGACATCGCCTCCCGGCTGTAATGCAAAGCCTGACAAAGAACGATCAAAGGAGGACATCCCCATGGACAAGAGACTTGTGTATACCGGCAAGACCAAGAACGTGTACGCGCTTGCGGACGGCAACTATGAACTGCTCTTCAAGGATGACTGCACCGGCAAGGACGGGAAGTTTGATCCCGGCGAAAACCAGGTGGGCCTGACCATCGAGGGCGTGGGCCGCGTGAACCTGCGCATGAGCGTGTATTTCTTCGAAAAGATCAATGCCGCGGGCATCGCCACCCACTATGTGGACGCGGATCTGGACCGGGTCACCATGCGGGTGCGTCCGGCCAGGGTCTTTGGCAAGGGCCTTGAGGTCATCTGCCGCTACCGCGCGGTGGGCAGCTTTTTCCGCCGCTACAGCGACTACGTGGAGGAGGGCGCGCCCCTGCCGGCCTATGTGGAGACCACCTTCAAGAACGATGCCAAGGGCGATCCCCTGGTGACCCGGGACGGCCTCATCGACCTGGGCGTGATGACCGGGGAGCAGTACGACGACATCCGGGAGATGACCAAGAAGGTGACCGCCATCGTCGCGGAAGAGATGAAGGCGCGGGGCATGGAGCTCTACGACATCAAGTTTGAGTTCGGCTACGACAGCGACGGAAAGGTCATGCTCATCGACGAGATCGCCAGCGGCAACATGCGGGTCTACAAGGACGGCGCCTATGTGGAGCCCATGACCCTCAGCCGGCTGTTCTTTGAAGACTGATGCCCGTTCCTGCGGGATAGGAAGGAAGACCCATGGGAGGATTTTTCGGGATCACTTCAAGGCGGGACGCCCTGCTGGACGTCTTCTTCGGGGTGGATTACCACAGCCATCTGGGGACCCGGACGGCCGGCATGGCCGCCTATGACCAGGAGGAGGGACTGCAGCGGCAGATCCACAGCATCTCCAACGCCCCCTTCCGCACGCGGTTTGCCCACGTGCTGGAGGAGATGAAGGGAAACGCGGCCATCGGGGTCATTTCGGACAGCGATCCCCAGCCCCTGCTCATCTGTTCAAGCCTGGGCACCTACGCCATCTGCATGACCGGCGTCATCGCCAATGCGGATGATCTCATCCGGCAGTTTCTGTCCTTCAGCGGGGGCCACTTCGGCGCCATGACCGGAGGACGCGTCAACCACACGGAGCTGCTGGCGGCCCTGATCAACCAGAAGAGCGACTTTACCGAGGGGATCCGCTTTGCCCAGGAGGTCATCCGCGGGACGGCCTCCCTGCTGATTCTGACGGAGCAGGGGCACATCATTGCCGCCCGGGACCTGATGGGCCGTATCCCCGTGGCCATCGGGAAGAGCGGGGACGGCCACGCCGTGGCCTTTGAGTCCTTCGCCTTCCAGAAACTGGGCTATGAGGATGTGCGCGAGCTGGGCCCCGGGGAAATCGTGGAGCTGACCCCGGAAACCATGACGGTGCTGCGGGGGCCGGGAGAGCGCAAGAAGGTCTGCGCGTTCCTGTGGAGCTACTACGGCTATCCCACCTCCACCTATGAGGGGATCAACGTGGAGGAGATGCGCTACCGCAACGGGGCCATCCTTGCGGAAAACGACCAGGCTGCGGGCCATGAGGAGCCCATTGACTATGTGGGCGGCGTTCCGGATTCCGGCACGCCCCACGCCATCGGGTATGCCAACCGCAGCGGACGTCCCTTTGCCCGGGCCTTCATCAAGTATACCCCGACCTGGAACCGTTCCTTCATGCCTGCCAGCCAGGCGGACCGGGACAAGATCGCCAAGATGAAGCAGATTCCCGTAAGCACGCTGATTCGCGGCAAGAACCTGCTCTTTGTGGACGATTCCATCGTCCGGGGCACCCAGCTGCAGGAGACGGTGGACTTCCTCTATGCCAGCGGCGCCAAATCCGTGCACATGCGAAGCGCCTGCCCGCCCATCATGTATGCCTGCAAATATCTGAACTTTTCCCGCTCCACCAGCGACATGGAGCTGATCGCCAGGCGCGTGATCCTGGAGCTGGAAGGGGAGGAGGGCTTTGCCCACATCGAGGAATACTCGGACGGAAATACGGAGCGGGGCCGGGCGCTTCGCAGGTGCATCTGCGAAAAGTTCCACTTCGCCTCCCTGGAGTTTCAGACCCTGGAGGGCGTGGTGAAGGCCATCGGCCTTGAACCCTGCGAGCTGTGCACCTACTGCTGGAACGGAAAGGAATAACGCCATGAACACCAATTCAAAATCCGACGCCTATGCCGCCGCCGGGGTGGACATCACCGCCGGCTACCGGGCGGTGGAGCTGATGCAGTCCCATATCGGCAGAACCCGCACCCCCGGCGTGGTTTCGGGCATCGGCGGCTTTGGCGGGCTGTTTGAGCCGGA